>JAHIPN010000396.1 GCA_018894595.1 bacterium | reverse complement strand
TCCTTCTTTTAAAGTTCTCACCAGATTAGCTGTCTCGGTAGTTACATGGAGGCAAGCAACTATTTTAACCCCTTTTAAAGGTTCTTCCTTGTCAAATCTTTTTCTTATGGTGGAAAGAACGGGCATCTGTTTTTCAGCCCATTCAATTTTGTCTTTCCCCTTTTCAGCCAAATTAATATCCTTTATTCCATAATTCATTTTTTACACTCCTTTCTAAATTTGTTAATTAGTATTTAATAAACAAAATACAGTGATGAGTAATTTGTAATAAGTAATAAGTTAATAGTTTCGAGTTCCGGGTTGTAAGTTTCGAATTTATTAAAACTCGGAGTATGCATGTGCTATGCTCACTTGCAATAAAATAGCAACTAAAAACTGTAAACTGTAAACCGAAAACCTGTATTTATTACTAACGACTAAATCAATTGGTAAATTGGCGAATTGGTCAATCGGTTAATTAAATATAAGGATTTGTCTTTCTCTCCTCACCTATAGTCGAATCCGGACCATGCCCAGGATAAATTATCTTATCATCACTTAAGACTAACAATTTTTCTTTAATCGATTTTTGTAATTCTTGATAAGAACCACCGGGCAAGTCGGTTCGACCAATACCCCCGGCAAATAAAGTATCACCCGTAAAGACAATATTATTTAAAACAAGAGAAATTCCTCCCGGAGTATGACCCGGTGTGTGAATTACTATTAAATTTAATGTGCCTAAAGATATCTCGTCTCCCTCTTCTAAAAGCTTATCTGCGGGAGGTGAACATACTTCTTTACCCATAAAGGAAGAAAAATTTTTATTGGCATCAATTAACATATCAGCATCTAATCTATGGATTAATAATAAAGCTTCGGTCTTAGTTTTAAGTAAATTATTGCCAGCAATATGGTCGATATGCCCATGGGTATTTATAATATATTCTAAGTTAAAACTATTCTCTTTTAAAATATCTAAAATTAAAGCTGTATCTTCTCCTCCTGGGTCAATTACTGCTGCTTTTTTAGTCCTCTTGCAAGCAATTAAATAACAATTAGTTTCTAACTCTCCTACGACTAATTTTTTTAGAAACATTTCTTCTATAATCCTTTCGTTTAGCAAAATTCTCTTTAAACAATTCAGATTATTAAAACAATCTTTATCTTCTCAGATAAAGGAATTCTTTAATAAAAATCGCCGAAAACAGATTGTATTGCTTTGTTTATTTTTTTTAGAATCTGGGGATAATCAGTAATAATGCCATCCACTCCATATAAAATAAAGCGTACCATGTCTATATCTTTATCAATCGTCCACACATACACTGTTTTATCCAGCCGATGTAAACAAGAAATAAGTTTTTCTCTGCACAAAAAGGCATGTGGGTTTAACCCATCCAGTCCATTAATATATCTTTCGGGATTTATCCATTTAGCATACAGCCCATTTGATTTAAGCTCAGGATATCTCTCTTTTAGCAAGATTGCTGTGTCCCTATCAAAAGAAGAAAAAAGAATATTGTTATATCCAAAATTCTCCGTTTCCTTTATTAATTTATCTACAATACCTGGATAAATCTTTTCCCCTCCCTTAATTTCTATATTTACAGAAAGTTTCCCCTTTAAAATCGTAAGCACATCCTTCAGCAAAGGTATCTGTTCATTGTGATATTTCCTTATATTGCCTTTTTCTAAATCAAGTATATCCCTCTTCTTAATTTTCAATTGTTTGAAGTAAATCTTCTCTCCATCATTTCTTGGGAAAAAAAGTTTTTTAACTTCATCAAACCGTTTGCCATCCCAATGTAAATAAAAGCCAATTTTCTTCTTAGTTAATTGTTCATAAACATTCAGGTAAAATATATTAGCTTGAATTGTTCTTAATTCTAAAAAATACTTCTTCTCTTCCGGCAATTTTTTCATAATTTTTTCTTGATTTTTAGTAAATAATTTAGAAATGTCATATTCTTTTAATTCTTTAAAAGTAAGCTGCTTAATAGGAATTTTTAGTCCGCTCAGCCTTTTTAAATCCATATCATGAATTACGACTAACTTCCCATCCTTAGTAAGGTGCACATCCAATTCCACTCCGTCTATCCCCAACTCTACTGCTTTTTTAAAACCAGAAAGGCTATTTTCGGGAGCAATTCCCTTCGCCCCTCTATGTCCTATAATAAGTGGCAACTTCATTATACTTTCTCCTTAAAAAAATTAATTTATCTCTAAATTTACTTTTCACTATCTAAAAGAATGGTAACCGGACCATCGTTGTAAATTTTTACCAACATCATGGCTTGAAATTCTCCGGTTTCAATTTCAAGACCATAATTTTTTATATATTTCACAAAACAATCATATAATTTTACTGCTTTATCAGGAAGAGCCGCAGAAATAAAGCTCGGGCGCCTTCCTCTTTTACAATCCCCATATAAAGTAAATTGAGATATGACCAAAATCTGGCCATTTATATCTTTTACGGAAAGATTCATCTTTCCTTCTTTATCTTCAAATATACGTAAATTCACTATTTTTTCAGCTAAGTACTCTGCATCCTTTTCGGTATCATTCTGACCCACTCCCAAAAGGATTACCAGGCCCTTTTCTATTTTCCCTATTTCTTTTTCTTCAATCTCTACTGACCCTTTTTTTACTCTCTGTACTACTACTCTCATTATTTATTCCTCGGATAAAAGATTTTTCTTCCTTATTTGTCAATTAAAAAGCTTCTATTCTTTTTACAGTTAAGACACTATTTGTTTTTTTTATTTTCTTTATTACTTCTTGAAGCTGATCAAGATTGTTGATAGAAAGTGTTACCTCTATATTAGCAATATTATTTTTATCAGTTCCGGCATTTACGGCACTGACTGTAATTTTAAGGCTGGAAAAAATTAACATGATATCAGATACTAAATTCGGACGGTCATCAGCTATTATTTTTATCTTTACCGGATAAAACAGCTCTTCTGTCTTTATCCACTCTACTTTTACCAACCGTTCTTTTTCGGCAGAAATAAAATCTACATTAGAGCAATCTGCCTTATGTATGGATACACCTCTCCCCCTGGTAATATAACCAATTATTTTATCACCGGGAACCGGATTGCAACATCGAGAAAATCTTATCATCACATCATTAATCCCTTGAACTCTTATTCCTTGATCGATTCTTTTTTTCGGTTTAGCCAAGGTGATAATTGGAGAGATTTTGTCTTGGGGGATTATTTTAGATAAAACCTGATAAGGGGTTAATTTACCGTACCCAATATTTTCAAACATTGATTCTAATTCGGTAAAACCTAATTCAATAC
>JAHIPN010000395.1 GCA_018894595.1 bacterium | reverse complement strand
ATTTGACATCACAAATCTTTTACAGTATAATTTTCTTAAGTTCACTTCTTGAACATTCACTACATAGTTAACAACTTAATTTTGTATCTTTTATTAACTGAAAACCGACAACCGAAAACTATCTTTTTAACTCGCAACTTGCAACAGACGACCGAAGGGAGTATCTCTCTTAACTTGCAACTTTTATTATCTGAAAACTGTAAACCGAAAACTGAAAACCGAACGACCGAAGGGAGTATTTAGCCTCCGGTAGACCCTACAAAAGAGTAGGTAAATCAACCCTTAAAGTAAGCAAAGATGAATATAAGAGGAAGATTTTGGAAACCCATAAAAAAGAGCTGTATTTTGATGGACAAGTTTGCCCTGAAGCTACTATTAAGGACATAGATGAAAATAAGATAAAAAAGTTTATAGATAAAGCAAGAAGAGAAAGGAAGCTTCATTTAAATGATTTGCTTTCTGTTAAAGAGATTTTAATTCGGCTTAAGTTGATGAAAAATGAAAATTTAACCAATGCCGCGATTTTACTATTTGCCAAGAATCCACAAGATTTCTTTATTCAATCCGGAATAAAAGCGATAAGATTTAAAGGAACAGATGTAACAGGAGAAATGTTAGATTTTAAAGATATAGAAAGTGATTTAATATCTGAAGTTGAAAATATTGAAAATTTTATTTACCAAAATATTTCTCTTAAGGCTTGGATTGAAGACGGGAAAATTGAAAGGCAGGAAAAATGGGAGTACCCACCTAAAGTGATAAGAGAAGCCTTGGTAAATGCAATTATTCATAGAGATTATCGATCTACTGCAAAAGTCCAAATAAGGATTTTTAATGATCGAATAGAATTTTGGAACCCGGGAAGACTACCCGAGGGCTGGACTATTAAAACTTTAAAACAACAACACTTTTCTGAACCTTTTAATCCTTTACTTGCCAGAATGTTTTTTTGGATAAGATATATTGAAGAAATAGGAACAGGAACCAATAAAATCATAGAGTGGTCAAAGGAATGGGGATTACCAGAACCTGAATTTAAAATTAGTGGGTCAAGTCTATTTGTAACTTTAAGAAAATCAATGTTAACAGAGGAATATCTCACAAAATTAGGCTTAGGAGAGAGAGAAAATAGAATTGTTAAATTATTACTTAAGCAAGAGAAAATTACAAGTGGTGAGATACAAGAAATATACAGTGTAACCAGAGATACTGCAAATAGGTACCTTAAGAAACTTATTGATTTAAATATCATTGAAAGAAAGGGAAGGGGTAGATTTGTTTATTATGTTTTACGAGAAAAGTGATACGTCAGATTTACGTCAGATTTACGTCAGATTTTTAGATAAAAAAGCTATTCATTCCAGAATTTGTTAAGAGGAGTCTAAACCTTTGCCGTTGCGAGAGAACGAAGCGACCGATGCAATCTCTACTCGCAACCTGAAACCTGAAACTTGTAACCCGAAACTTATTTTTTTATTTTGCACCTTGTAACTTGCAACCTAAGAGCATCTTAGGAGAGAAAAGAATATTATAAGAAGAGTAGGGAAAGGGAAAGATACATATTATATATTAGTGACCGAATAGTGACCGAATAGTGACCGAATGGCAACCTATATTTAAAGAAGTTATCGATAATAATATATCTCCTGGACAAGCAAATAAAGATTTAAACGATCTATTTGAGAAAAAACTAATCAGAAAACAGGGAAGAGGAAGAGCTATATCTTATGTTTTAAAATAAATGCACGGTAAATGTACGATTTCTATTCCCTAAGTCAAAGAGGGAAAAGAGTAAAAATATTTACTATATGTTGGTATGATTGGGACGAATCTGGGACGAACAGAGAGATTCGGGGAACAACCGGAGCGAATGACATTATATTTTCTAGACAAGCAAACAAGGATTTAAATGATCTAATTAACAAAAAAGCCATTATTAGAAAGGGTGAAAAAAAGGGAATATATTACGAATTTATATAATATGCCAACCTTATGCCCTGACAATTTTGATTCGGGACAGGCGCCCCGCCTGTCTATTAGTCGTTAGTATTGCGTGAAGAAAATTAGGATTTAGAGATAGGGGCTTGATTCATCAAGCCCGCAATAAGGACGGGTCAGATAAATCTGACCCCTACAAAAGGATAGATTCCCGTTTTCACGGGAATGTCATTAGTAATGTAGGGGCACGATGAATCGTGCTCACAGGAGAAAGTAGGTAGTAAACGACAAGGGCACAATTCATTGTGCCCCTACAGGATAATTACTACCAATAAATTAAAATTTATTATAAAATTATTACAATATACTACACACAGTGGTCTACAACATTGTAAAATATTGTATATAAACTGCTTTTAAATATTTTTGAGCTTTTTGGGTTACAATCAAAATATAAAAAATAATTAATAAGGCTAAAAACTAATGGACTTAAAAAAGATAATTTCTCAAGACGAATCAGAAACTGTTGAATTTAAGAAATCACTAAGTGAATCGAAAGAAATAATCAAAACTATCTCTGCTTTTGCCAATACAAAAGGTGGCAGAATTTTTGTCGGTGTTTCTAACTATGGGAATGCGCTTGGAGTTGAAATTGGTAAGGACACTTTAGAACGCCTTGTTAATCAAATTACCCAAAATACTGACCCCAAAATCCATCCCCGTATAACAGTTGAGAAAATAGATGAAAAGCAAATAATCGTTATTAAGGTAAAAGAATCATCCGATCACTTAGTTTTAGCCTTTGGTCGTCCCTACAGTCGAATAGGTAAATCAACACTCCAAATGTCCAGAGATGAATACGAAAGATCAATCTTAGAAAAACACAAAGATAAACTATATTTTGATTCTCAAATCTGCAAAGAAGCTACCATAAAGGATATTGATAAAGAAAAAATTAAATGGTTCCTAAAAAAGGCCAAAGCAGAAAGGAATTTAAATATTGACTACTCTACTTCTTCCGTAGAAGCGT
>JAHIPN010000394.1 GCA_018894595.1 bacterium | reverse complement strand
TGGTAAATAAAAAGAATGAATTAGATGTTTTTGCTAAAGTAGAAGGAGGGGGCATTACTGGCCAAGCAGGGGCGTTACAACATGGAATCGCTAGAGCTCTTCTGCAATATGATCCTGCTTTGCGCTCAATCTTAAAAAAAGAGGGTTTATTAACTCGGGATGCAAGGATGAAAGAAAGAAAAAAATATGGTCAAAAAGGCGCTCGGGCCAGATTCCAATTTTCTAAGAGATAATTTTTTTACATCATTGAAAAGAGAAAGGTTAGCCAAGCAGTAAGGCGCCTTTCTCTTTTTTTTTAGTTTTTTATCTGAAAACTACACAAACTTTATTTTAAATCTAAAGTACTTTTATAATTATTTTCTCTTTTTAAGGAAAGAAACAATGAAAAGAAATCCTCGATTAGATATTTATTTGGACAAGATAAAAAATAATTCAAAAAATATTAAAGCCCTTTGTTCAAAACACGGAATTAAAGTAGTAGGAATAACTAAAGGATGTTGTGCTATTGCGGAAGTAGGTCAAGCCATGATAGACGGGGGGATAAATATTTTAGGCGATTCTCGAATTGAGAATCTTAAAGGATTGAAAAAATCTGAACTTAAAGTGGAAACGATGTTAATAAGGATTCCTATGTTAAGTGAAGTGGATAGAGTTTTAGATTGGGCAGATATAAGTTTAAACTCAGAAATTTCGGTAATTAAATCATTATCACAGGAAGCTTTAAAGAGAAAAACTGTTCATAGAATAATTCTGATGATAGACTTAGGGGACTTAAGAGAAGGAATTATGCCAGATGATGCTTTGCAAATGGTAGGCGAAATTAGAAAATTACCAGGAGTAAAATTAATAGGCATTGGCGCAAATTTTTGCTGTATCAGCGGAGTAATGCCTATTCGGAAAAACCTAGCCAAACTGGTTGAATTAACAGAAGAAATCGAAAATAATTTTCATATAAATTTGGAAGTAATTTCAGGGGGCAATACCAGTGTTTTAAAATTAGTTGAAGATGACGTTATTCCTAATAGAATAAATCAGTTAAGGATAGGAGTAGGTATTCTGCTTGGCCAGGATGATGTAAGATTGTGCAATATAACAGGCGCCTATCAGGATACTTTTATTTTAACTGCAGAAGTTATAGAAGTAAAAGAGAAGCCATCTTTACCCCGAGGGGAGATTGGTCGGGATGCTTTTGGGAAGATACCCGTTTTTCGGGATTTAGGAATAAGAAAAAGGGCCATTTTAGCAATAGGGAAACAGGACATTTATCTCAATAGTTTAATTCCTTTGAAAGAAGGAATAAAAATAGTAGGTGCAAGTAGTGACCATTTAATTATTGATATCACTGATTTTAAAGAACAGTTAAAAGTTGGTGCTGAAGTAAGGTTTAGATTAAATTATCCCGCATTGCTTTCTGCCACCACTTCAAAATACGTAAAAAAATATTTCTATAAAAGGAAGGGGAAAAAATAATGGCTATAGATATGAAAGGGAAAAATTTAGTATCCATTAATGATCTGAGCAGGGAGGAGGTTACTCAAATATTAGAAACTGCTGAGATTATAAAATTGAGACACTATTCTCATGACGAACAACCTCTTTTAAAGGGGAAAGTTTTAGGAATGATATTTCAAAAACCTTCTTTAAGGACCAGAGTATCTTTTGAAACAGGAATGATTCAATTAGGCGGGCAAGCAATTTATTTAGGGCCTGGTGATATAAAATTAGGAGAAAGAGAAGCAACGAAGGATATCGCACGAGTGTTATCTCGTTACGTAAACGGAATTATGGCCCGAACTTTCAGTCATGAAATAATGTTAGAATTAGCCAAACATTCATCAGTTCCAGTTATCAACGGATTATCTGAACTTTTGCATCCCTGTCAAGTTTTAGGTGATCTGCTAACTATTAAAGAAAAGAAGGGTAGGTTGTCTAATCTTAAATTAGTTTATATTGGTGATGGTAATAATGTGGCACATTCCTTGTTGTTTGGAGCGGTTAAGGTGGGGATGGACATTGTTTTAGCTGTTCCTCCTGGTTACGAACCAATGGAAGAGATTGTAAATCTGGCTAAAGAGGATGCCAAAAGAATAAACAGCAAAATAGAGATTATCCACGATCCAAAAGAAGCTGTAGATGGAGCCGACATTATCTATACCGATGTCTGGACCAGCATGGGGTTTGAAAAAGAGAGTGAAATTAGAAAAGATGTGTTTAAGCCTTATCAAATAAATCAAGATTTAGTAAACAAAGCAAAAGATGATGTAATAATATTACATTGCCTGCCTGCTCATCGTGGGGAAGAGATAACTGATGAAATTATAGATGGCCCTCATTCTGTAGTAATTGACCAGGCAGAAAATAGATTACATGCTCAAAAAGGCGTCTTAGCTTTACTCTTATAAATATAATTAGATTAGTCGTTAATAAATAGTGAATAGTATTTAGTAATAAAGCGAAAAACGAAAAGCGCAAAACTATATTCGTATCCCGTAAATGAGATAGAAGCTAGAAGACAGAATCCAGTATTCAGAATTATTTTAGATTATAAGGTTATATTATTTGTTAAGTTATTTTATATTCTTCTGACTCCTGACTACTGGCTCCTGAATTCTTAAATAATAATTATGGTTTTTCACTTTTTGTTTTAAGTTTTTTGCTGTATAATGATAACGGAAACCTGAAAATTGTATTTAAAACTAGCGACTATTCACTAACGACTAATTTAAAAAGGAGAGAATCAAGTGACAATCTCTTTCAGCATTTTAGATCTTATAGACATATTAATCATTGCTTTTATTTCCTATCACGTAATTCTCTTAATCAAAGATACCCCGGCAGTACAATTAATCAAAGGATTAGTTATTCTTTTTATTGTTTCTTTTATTGCTGATCAGCTTGGCCTTAGAACTATTAATTGGCTTCTAAAAGGAGCCATGGCTATGATGGTTGTCGCCCTGCCTATAATATTCCAACCAGAAATAAGAAGGGGATTATTAAAGATGGGAAAAAGAGGATTTTTTATAAATACTTCTTTTTTACACAAGGAAGTTGATAAAAAGATTGAACAACTAATAAATGGATTAGTTATGGTCATGCCCATGCTTTCCAGCAAACATAAAGGAGCTTTGGTGGTTTTAGAGAGAGAGGTTGGTTTAAAAGATATTTTAGAAACCGGTATTATTTTAAATAGTGAATTTTCTCCTGAATTATTATATTCTATATTTATGCCCGACTCTCCTTTACAC
>JAHIPN010000468.1 GCA_018894595.1 bacterium | reverse complement strand
GATTGAGTAAAGCAAACCTGCCCAGAATGAGATTTTTATATAGCCTGGTCAAGCATTGCTACCCTCGAAAAGATAGGCGCTTCGTAAACGTGCATAGTGATAAATTAAAGGAATGGAGTATACATAACTATCTAAAATATTTAGATGAGTTAATCAAGTTAGAAATTGTTAAAAGAGGGGACGCATACCAGATAGATAAATTTTCAAAAAGCATAAATATTAAATGGAATTTTAGAGATTCAAGTAATGCGATCTTAGATGATAACCGGGCGCCGGACACTTTAGAGAATACAATCAGATTAAGTTATGCGCCAGAAGAATTTAAGGAACTTTTAAAAGGGGCCGGAAGTGAAAGGCATACCGCAATTAAAACAGTTGAGAGGATTTATAAAGGGTAAAAAAAGGCTACACATAGATAACTATTATTACCCTTCTAATGGAAAGGATTAATTGAAAGTTATTTTTATTTGAAATATTAAGATCTTAAAAGACAGGGAATATCAGCATAAATAAATTTAAGACTTTTTTTCATTTTTTTCAGTCATTAAAAGAAAGTACATATTTAAAAGGTTATGAAGTATCAAAAAACAGCATACAATAACATCAAAAATAAATTATCGAGCCTCTAAACGCAATATAGGGTGTTAAATTTCAGCTAGGAGATTAAATAGGGCATTAACAGGGATTTTTTAACTTATCCAGAGGAAAAACCTAAACAAAATTTAACATTTCAGGGGTACAGGGTATTTTAGATTTTAACTGATAAAACAGTTAAATAACAGTGATATGACACCTGGAAGCAAGGTATAATGTAAGCCTAAAAGGTTTATAATCTTTACCAGGTTAGTTAGAAACTTAGGTATCTTATGAATTCTAAGGGAGGGTTAAAAATGAGTGATGAAAAAGAAACCTATATGGGTCCTGTAGAACAGGAAATAAACTCTATGATGGAGACTGCTGGCAATGAAATAATGGATCATACTCAAAAGGGAGCAGGTACCAAAGAAGGTGAGACAGTACAAAACATACACATAGTAAATCTAAGCAGATGTATCATATACCTGGCTAAGGAAATTGATAAGCTGGCTAAGTCTATAAAATAGCTAAAGGGTGTAACTAAAAAGAAAAGGTTTTATACAGGAGATTAATGACTGAAATACAGCAAACAGGAAAAAGATTAGAGGATATAGATAGGAAAATAGCCAACAAATACAAATACAATATAGAAAGCTTAAAAGAAGAGTTAGGGGCTATAACACAGCAAATTTATCAAGCAGTAGATAAAGCAAATAAAAAAGATAGAGAAGAATTAGATAATCTGATAATGTTAAAAAATATCGTCAAAGCTAAAATAAAACGACAACAGAGGCCTTAACTAAGACCTTAAAACAGACAATTAAACCATTATAATTTACTACCTGATAATACAGTTAAAACCTGAATTTTCTGAAGCTATAAAAAAGACTTTTTCGGAGTATTTTGCACAAAAAAGGAAAATAGGGTGCACAAGTCTTTAGTTGCATATATAAAAAGGTATACATAACCTGAAAACACAGGCTAATAACAGGCAATAATTAACGTAAATACGTTTTAAATACGTCACTGATAACAGAGGAATAACAGAGAAACCCAAAGCAATTAGCAAGTGCTATTTTATAAGGACATTTTAAAGGCTATAATCTACCTATGGAATTATATACCATAGCCGAGATGTCAAAACTTGTTAAGATCCCGGAAAGCACGGCACGTTATTACAGGGATAGACACCCGGAATATTTTCACCATACAGGCCGGGGACGCAAAAATAATTAATTTTTGGAAGAAAGTTAGATATTGGAAATAAACTGCAAAATAAAGCACAGCAGGGGTATATCGATAAGATAGTTAGGCTTAATATAAAAGTAAGAAAATATAGGTATTTTTAAGGTCAACAGCAGTTAGATCCCATAGCAAATATAAAGCTATAGAAAATATCCCTATGCTGTTTTAGGCTATCCTGTAAGCAATAGGTATGACGTAAGCCTAAAAGGTTTATTACCTTTACCAAGTTAGTTAGAAATTTAGGATTTATAAAATACCCAAGGGAATGGTTAGTAACGAGTGCCCCAAGGTGTGAAATTTCGAACCAATTTTTGAATGTATTAATCAGTTATAAAGATTTATTTAGTAATTAATAATATAAAAACATATTTTGCTTTACTACAATAAGCAATATTAGAACCAAAATATTAAGTTTAAATGAGGTTTTTTATACCAGAATTAATTAATAGGGGTATGCAATAGCTTAGATTTAGTTGGAGAGGTATAATACCATTACCCAGCAAAGATAGATTGTCCTGACTGCAGAACAATTGGTGATAAGAGCTGGTGGCGGTGCAAGATGCTTAACAAACGGAGGTATCTACATCGGGAGATTTTACAGGAGAATAAGGACATAACCGGAAAGAAGGTTCAGGTAAATGTCTACTATTGAAATGCTAAAAGTTAGTACCGTTGCAGACTATCCCACAGAGGAAGGTTGTTTTCTTTGCGGAAACCATTACTCACCAGTGGCTGTGGTCGTCATGTTGAATGCGCCTTACGGGATTATGCCACCTGAGGTGAAAAGTATCCCCCCAGAGATCGATAAGTTGGTAAGGTCAGCCGTAGAAACCGGAGCTGCACTGTCAGGTACATTGCAGACAGAGAACATTGGGATAGAGAAGATCGTCTGCAACATTGTGGGGAACCCTAATATTCGCTATATAGTTCTTTGTGGCATCGATGTAGAGGGGCACCATTCCGGGGATGCTATTAGAGCCCTTATAGAAAACGGGGTTGACGAAAGGCGGACTATCACTGGCTCAACCGCGGTGACTCCCTATCTTTTCAACATTTCCAAGGAATCAATTGGGCGCTTTAGAAAGCAGGTTACGTTAATTAACCTTTTAGGGGAAATGGATCCCGAGGTGATAGGTAAGGCTGTCTGGTCCTGCTATCAGGAGAAGCCCACCCCGTTTTTGAATTGCATGCTATCTGATCCAGGCGCTTACCCTGAGCAGCCTATGTCCTGTAGGCTAAGCTGGAGAGTCAAAAAACCGGAGAGCATCGAGGAATGGGAACTCGAAGATCTAGTTAAAGGGATTGAGGAAGAAGAAAAGGAGGTAGCGGTAAAGGTGAGCGAACCCAAGGTTGCAGCCATAGCTAGCCACCTTGCAAGGATAGCTGAGGAGCTGTCCCAAATCGCTAAAATCTTCCTTGAGGAACCAGGGGAAAAACCTATGGCACCCGTTAAGGAAGTACCGGTGGTGGAAGAAGCGAAGCCAGTTTGTGTGGTAAAAGAAGGGGTGCCTGCTGTAGTCGCCCCAGCCGTTGCCGAGCTTACAGAGGATGAGCTATATTTTCACAACCAATTGAGGATATACCCGGGCATCCTGGCTGGCCTTTCGGCTTGCGACAAGGATATCTGTCATGATGGCTGCTCCCTGCCGGCTGCGGTAAACTCTATTATTAAGAAGCTGGGTAAACTGAAACAGGAGATTGAGGGCTCGTCTATCTCCGACCAAAGGAGAGGGGAGTTCTTGGCCAGGATTGACACTTTCTTAGAGGCTGCCGAGCGGCTGCCTACAGAACCGGGGCGGCCCTGTCAGAAGGCTGAAGGAAACTGTACCATCGGCAAGGGATGTTTGGCTACTGGAGCGGCAGATCTGTTAAAGCAAAGCGCCTAGCCTGCATCATTAATATAATAAGAGGGGAGGTAAAGAATATGTCTAACTACTTTATAAATCAACTAAGGGGATACCCCGTAGTTTTGGCTGCCCTTCAGGCTTACTCTAAGGACATCTGTAGAAATTGCATTGGTCTGGAAGG
>JAHIPN010000393.1 GCA_018894595.1 bacterium | reverse complement strand
CTCTTCTCCTGAGCGATAGGTGAAAACTACATAAATAAAATGTTTCTTTTCTTTTAACATTTTATTTATGGATGTTTTTACTTATCGCTAACCATAGGGAATCTAAAGGATATAGCCACCGAAAAGGGAGATAAAAAATTCCTGCTATTATTTCTTTCGTTTATTTTTTATCTCTCTTTTGCGGGGTGAGGACTAAATCACGATAAATTAAATTAAATCTAAACTAAATGTGAAATATTAGAAAACATTATCGTGGTTATAATTAATGAAAGAGAGAGATAGAGAGAAAAAGAGTGGGTCCTCAAAAGAAAAACGGGATAAAAATTTAAATAAATTTCAAGCTTAACTCCTTCGTTATTATCATCCCATTGACCATGCCTCTGGTTTTTGAATAATTCCACCCGTTGAATCAGTTAATTGATCTGAAAATTGAGCCTTCGACAATAAATTATTTGGTAATGTTTTATGTCTATCAGAAGAATTCCTTAATTCATTAGCTGCACCACGAACCTTATTGTTTGCGGGAACATAAACAATCACTTTTTTGTTTGGGTCAATCAATTTTACAGCTTTCACTGCTGGGACTAAATCAGAGTCACCGCTAACAACAATTAATCTATCACATTTATCATCAATAGCATCTTTAATCATATGAATCGCGATATTCACATCGGTTCTTTTCTCCTCTGGAACATTAAATAATCTTGAACCTTGATGGTTACAATTTTTTACTAAGCATTTTATTTTTTTATATTTAAACAAGCCGTATACAATTTGAACTTTATTAAGTGTTGATAATGCTTTCACATATGCTTCTTGATTTGCTTTATGCGAACCAAGTATTTTTGCAGTAAAATATTTTATTTCTTGTATATCATCATGTGGAAGAAGAAATGAAAAATATTTCTCCATGTCTAACCATTTCCAAGGTGTGTTTTTAACTGCACCATAATATAGGTTAAATCCATCAATATATATTATGCTTCTGTTTTTCATGGCATTATCCCCCCAAAAAAAAAGGCAGCCATATAAGCTGCCTAACCGGCATATAGCCGGGGAGTCGTCTATTAAAATCTATAATCAATATAATACATACCGCATAGTTTGTCAAATTTATTTTAATTTATCAATTAACTGCTTTATGCACTTGTTTGCTCACTAAATTCCACTAAAAGAGTGTACGGTAAATTTTATATAAAATATAGATTTTCTGTTTCGCGCCATTTTCCAGTAGTTGAATGCTGCTTAAAAGGTTTTCGTTTTATGAATGGTGCAATTTCTTTTTGCATTTTGAGAAAATTTTCTTTTGCTTTAAGAAAACGCTCGTCTTTCTCTTTTATGCGTCTTTCGTTTGATTTAACTGTTTTTTTCATTTTTTGTCTCCTGTTTTTCTTGGGGCTTGGGTAGCGAATGAATGCTGAGAATTTTCAATACACTTCGAAGCCCTTGTTGATACAAAATTATTTGTTCTTATATAAAGCTCACAAAAAAGCTCATAAACTTTTTCTTTTTTGTCTATTAGATCTATGTTTAGGCCACAAGATAACGCTTCTTTTGCGTAAATGGGTCTCCCATGTGATTTTGTTTTTTTTGGTGTCAAAAAAACTTCTATCTTTTTCTTTATTTCTTTATCAGTCATTCCTTTCATTGTGCCGGAGCTAAGAGTTCTTGTTGCAATATCTTCTGATAAGGAAATGGCAGTCCTAAACTCTTTTATCTCTCTTTCATCATAATTAGCTAATTGTTGTAGATATGGCTGTAAGTTATTCTCTTCTTTTATAGCCCTTTGAAATAAATCATCATAGCTATCAACAAGGTTACACAATGAGAATCTCTTTGTAACGCCATTTTCAGAAACAGCAATTTGCGGATCAATAGGACCTAATTCTGATGTTCCGCCCATAATAATTTTACTTGCGCCGAAACAAATCATCGTAGCAGCCGATTTTGCTTTACTTGGGACTATAGCCCAATATTCACCTGTTCCACTATAATTACGAAAAATATTTATTATCCGTTCAGCGGTTATTCCAAAACCACCAGGAGAACTCACAACCACAGCTAGTCCGTTAGATAAATCTGTTTTTTGTAAAAGACCTTCTAATATATCTGCATCTGCATCTTCAATCATAACGGGAAAACGAAAACTAGTAAAGAAAGAAATAATGGGTCTCTTTAATATTTTTTCTAACTCGACAAGGATACTTTTTCGGGTTTCTTGACCTTGATTTTGCTCATTCATAATGCTTATTATAGTGGGCACTGTTTCATTTTTTATCATATTATGGTCTCTCTTTTTATAATAGGTATCGCCAATTAATCGAAATTCTCTGTATAGCATATTTTAAAAAAACTTAAAATATAATTTACATTAAAAGTGTTTTTAATTCCCGCCATACTGACTATATTTAAAGTTATGGCGCCGACAATTCTTTTTTTTGTTATTTCTTCTTTTTATATATTTTATCATATATATACCAAAATTGTAATACTAAATAGTATTTAATTGTTTTCAGGGTATTAATCTTCCTATAAGTTATTAATAGGTCTTTATCTTTTTATCTTTCCTTCCTTAATCCACTCTTTTATTATTTCTCTTCTCTTTTCTTCCAGGACAACCTAAAAGTTACCGGCCTATTGCCTTGCTACGCCTTCTATTTAAGAAAATGGGATGTGTCCCTGTTTATTCACTGTTTATTCAATTATTATTTACCAACTAGAATTGTACCAAGATGCTGTCGCAATTACATAAGCTCCTTCTGAATGTGCACTATTTTTCAATATGCCCTCATAATAACATTCAACATTTACTGTTCCTGAAGATCCATTATTTTGAGCAGAAATATAAAGAAAATTATCACTAAAATATTTATAACTGTAAACTTTTGGTAAGATGACATCACTATATTGTTCAGTTCCTCCAGAAGAATTGGATAAAGTTATACTTACTGATGTTGCAGTACCTGAAATCTTGTATTCGACTTTATACTCATAAGTTACGGTAACAATTTTTGTGGTTGAATCTATAGCCCTTCATCCTCTGTTACCGTGAGTAAAACATTATAACTTCCGGTAGAACTAAAAGTATGATTTATTATTTGTCCGGTACCTGTGCTTCCATCTTTAAAATCCCAGGCATAACTTATAATAGTTCCGTCACTATCTGATGAGTTTGATGCGTTAAAGGATACTGCTAATGGTGCTGTACCTGAAGTGGGATTGGCAGTAAAACTTGCTGTGGGTGATTGATTGGTAGTGATGGGAGGAGTAGTCCCCCCACCGCTACAACCTGAGAAAAATATAGCTAATACCAAGAATAAAGTTACAAAACAATATTTCTTTTTCATTTTCTTAAATACCCCCTTTAATTCTTTAATAACATTTTTCTAATCCTCGCTAGTATTTTTTAGTTGCTATATATCTTTAATCCTTCCTGAATTAATCCACTCTTTTATTATTTCTCTCCTCTTTTCTTCCATGACAACCCAAAAGTTACCGGACTATTGACTTGGTACGCCTTCCTTATTTAAGAAAATAGGATGCGTTAATTATTTATTTAAATTTAATTTGTGCAATTCTTGTGCAATTGCTATGCAATTTGTGCAATTCTTGTGCAATGTCGTAATAAGAGCCCGCCCCTTTAACTCCACTTTCTTTTAAAATATGATTTTCAACTAATCGTCTTAAATCATTTGATGCAGAAGTTGAATTCGGGGTTCATAATTTCACCTTTTCTTCGTTTTCGTTTTATATTTTGTGAAGTTGTGAAGACTGACCCCGCTTGACCTTCCGGCGTTTCTTGTTATAAGTTAACCTAAACCTTATTTCCCTCAAGAAAGTCTTCTAAATCCTGTTTTAATACATACTATAACTTGCCTATTTTCTGACTTTCAGGACATTTTCCATTCTCCATTTATTTTTTCAAATAGCATTGGACTTCCGTAGCTATAACTTGTGCTATATGTTACTCCATAGATATCGTATAATGTCCAAGATTTATCATAATCACAACTTACGTATTCGCCTATATAGGAAAAATTACAAATATTATAGACTTGATAGGTAAAATAAAATGTTGGATATTGCTGTGCTAAATCCCATTTGTTATTAACAAGATCAAAAGTTGCTCCACCAGATTTACAATATGAAAGGGCTAAAGCGAAATTTTCATTATTAAGAGCAGTATATAATCCTTTAAGTAAATTTTCGCAAAGATAGGCATCTCCTCCTATCTCATCAATATCAGGAGTTACTACCCCTCCGCCGCTACAGCCTGATAAAAATATAGCTAATACCAAGAATAAAATTACAAAATAATATTTCCTTTTCATAATTCGAAATCCCCCTTAATTTTAAATAAAATTTCCCTAATTCCTAATAATATTCTTTACTCGTTGTTTATATCTTCAATCCTTCCGGACTCAATCCACTCTTTTATTATTTCTCTTCTCTTTTCTTTCAGGACACCCTCAAGTAATTTTGAAAAAGAAGCTATTTCTTTTAATTGCATTATTCATGGTAATAATTTATATAATTCTTTTTTATTCATAAATCATATCAAATAACTCATTAGCTTTATCAATGTCTAATTCTTTAAGAATTTTATATTCATTTAAAGCTGAATTTCTATCTCCAATTATAAGATACGTAGCACCTAGTAAAATGTGGGCTTCAGCATAATCAGGATCAATGCGGATTGCCTGCTTAAGAGATTCTATTGCTTCGGGGTAGTTGTCTAAACTAATATAAGCTCTACCTAAAAAAGAGTAGGTTTTTGCATTATCAGGCTCAATACTAATCGCCTGTTTAAGAGATTCCATTGCGTCTTTATAGAAACCGAGAATGCCATAAACAATGCCTAAATTGTAGTAGGCATCAGCATAATCAGGATCAATGCGGATTACCTGTTTAAAAGATTCTATCGCGTCTTCATAGAAACTAAGCTTACAATAAGCAATGCCTAAGCCGTAGTAGTTATCAGCATAGTCAGGATCAATGCGGATTGCCCGTTTAAAAGATTCTATTGCTTTAGTGTAGTTACCTATGCTGCCATAATCAATACCTAAATTGTGGTGTAAATTGTAGTGGGTATCAGCATAGTCAGGATCAATGCGGATTGCCTGTTTATATGCTTCTATTGCCTTAGCGTAATTACCTAATTCATCATAACAGAATCCAATCCCAAAATACGCCCAATATTTTAATGATAATATATCCGTTTTAATCGCTATCTCCAAATAAGGTAATGCCTTCTCATACTCTTTCTTATCTATAAAATATGAAGCTTTACTAATAGCATCATAAACATAGTCGGAATCTTTTTTCTCTTTATTCTCCCGTTCAAATGATTCTTCGGTGGTAATAAGTCTTTTCTCTTCTTCCATTAAATTAAGGTTTGCTATCCTTTCACTTGGAATGGCAAAATTTAAATTCTGCCCTTCTACCATTTGAAAAGTAGCTATTCCGATCACTTCTCCCTGCATATTTAAGACTGGGCTGCCACTGGAGCCCGGTGAGATAGGAGCAGTAATTTGAATAATCCTTCCGTAATCAGGAACATCTCTTATAGCAGAGACGATTCCATCACTGACTGTGTTTTCTAGTCCTAATGGACTACCATACACAATTATTCTTTCCCCTACTTCTGGACTTCTTTTGCTTAATGATAAAGGATAGACATATTGAGAAGAAATATTTACGGAAAGACGGATAATATCATTTTGTTCATCTCCTGCTACGATATAAGTTATAGGATAAGTTTTTTCATCGGTGGTCTTTATCTCGGCCGAGCTTGCTCCCTGAAGTACGTGATAATTAGTAATCACATCACCATTCTGACTGATAAAAAAACCACTACCCAGTTTTAAAAATTCTCCTTTATCGTCATAAGTAAAAATAATCACCGTAGAGGGTTTGATTCTTTTTATAAGAGAAGGCAGGCTTTCATCAATGGTCCCGGAAGCAAAAATCAAAGTTGAAAAAATAATTAAAATACTCGCTACGATCAATAAAATAAAAATATTTCTTTTCATTTTTATACCCCTTAATTTTAAATAAGATTTTCCTAGTTTCTAATAATGTTCTTTACTTGCTATTTATATTGTTAATCCTTCCGGAATTAATCCACTCTTTTATTATTTCTCTCCTCTTTTCTTCCAGGACAACCCAAAAGTTACCGGACTATTGACTTGGTACGCCTTCCCTATTTATTCCCCAATTTATTCCCAAGGCCCTTATTTGCTTCCTAATTTTCAAAGTGTAACATCAGAATCAGAAGAAAGCTCTAAAGTCTTTTTTAGAATT
>JAHIPN010000392.1 GCA_018894595.1 bacterium | reverse complement strand
ATTGCCAGCATCCCGGATTTTAATTTAATTAATGATGTAATTTCTGCATTTGCTCACCACAAAGGTGAAGAATATATAAATGAAGAAATATTTAAACAGAATATTTATGGAATAAGAACTTTAAAATCTCGGGAAAGATTTTTAAGTGCAATAAAAAAGGTTTTTATAAAATTTAAAACCGAAGAACATCAAAAAGTGTTTTATGCTCTTTTTTTCCAGAACAATTTTATAAATTTGAAAAAAATAGCCTTATATTTTCAGTTTTCTTTTAATGATCAATTATTTTATGAACTTACTTCCAAGGTATATATGAAACTTTATACAGCAGGTAGATTAACGGCGTCAAAAGATGAATTTACCGCCTATCTTTATGATTTAAAAGATAAAAAAGCAGATATTCAAAATTGGACTAACTCTACCATTGATATTATTGCTTCTAAATATTTAACCTTGCTTAAAAAATTAGGATTTCTCAAAGGGCGACTTAGAAAGGAATTTTGCACGTTAGATCTTGATGACCCAACCATTGTATATCTTACATATTTACTTAAATCTTTAGGAAATATAAATCCTGATATTATGAAAAATCCTTATTTAGATATTTTCCCTTACAGTAGGGATAATCTGTATAGACGTATAAAAAAAATATCTCTTGTCGATTATTTTACAATCTATACCTTAGGATGTGATTTAAAAGTAAATTTAAAATATAGTTATGAGGAGATTGTGAATGTTATTATCCAAAACTATCGATCAAAAGTTTAATGATTTAAGAATAATTTTGAAAAGCAAAAACAAAGATTCCATAAAAATGGATGCACATGGAGGCAATTCTATTTTATTTATTTACCCTCCAAAAGAAGAGGAATTATATTTATCCAGGATAAAAAAAGATTATCTAGATGCTTATTTTATTGATATAGCGGAGCTTTTTGTAAAATATATTGATATTATTGGATATGATAATTTTATAGAAGTTTATGAAGAATATAAAAGTGAGCCAGAAAAACTTTTTAAATCTGAAAGTAGTTCACAAGACCTTTATGACCTTATTTTAGACGAAATAAAAAAAGCTGCTGAAATAAATAAAATGGCAATTATAATTCGCACCGGAGCATTATTTGGAACTGGGATAGAAAACATAAGCATTATGGAAGAATCTGCTGTTTATCAAATGAATTTACCATTAATAATTATGTACCCCGCAGTTGCCTTTGAAGGAGGTAAACTTAAATTTTTAAACTGTAGATTAGCTTCCGGATACCGCGCAATAAGTATTTAAAAATTTTAGATGATTAGATCATTGAGGAGAATATTATGGATAAAATTAAAGATTTATTATTATTAGATTTTTCCGAGGATATTAAAGATGTGATTAATCTGGAAGAACAAACCGAAGCTGGGATACAATTCGAAGTTGAGAATTATATTATCACAGCTAAAATTGCTAATTATTTTGATAGATTTATTCAAAATTACAAAAGCAATATTAAAGAAACCGGAGTTTGGGTTTCGGGATTTTATGGTTCGGGAAAATCTTATTTTGGTAAAATGCTCGGATATCTTCTGGAAAATAAAATGATTAATGGTACACCTTTTCGCGAAAGGTTCATTCAAAGGCTAAGTGGATTAGATAATCAAAATTTATTGGAAAATACTATACGGAGCTTAGATGCTTACCAGACCAAAGTGGTCTTTCTTGATATTGCCAAACAGCATACCGGAAACAGTTTTGCTTGGACTTTATTCCGAAATTTCTTGCATCGTTTAGGATTCTTGGACGATGTTTTTGGTTTTATAGAATATGGTATTTTTGTCAAAGGACAATATTCAGAATTTTTAGATAATGTTAGAAAAATAACAGAAAATGAATGGCAGGATTTGCGAAAAAATCCTATCGAAGTATCTAAAACTATGCGCAAAGTTCTTGTAGAATCACAATTTTTTACAACTGAAGAGTATAATGAAACAAAACAATATTATGATGAAAAAATTATTTCTTTTGATGCCGCCCGGCTAAAAGAAGAATTATTAAATTATTTAGAAAAACACCCTGAAGACCATCTTGTTTTTATTATTGACGAAGTGAGTGAAGCTATTAGTCAGGGCAAAATTAATCTATTGGACTTAGAAGGTATTAGCGAGTCTCTATCAGCGCTAACTCAAGGCAAAGGTTGGACCATTGCTATTGCCCAGGAAGACTTGGAGCAGGTTATTAATAATATTCCAAATGTTAGTATTAGAGAGTTAAATAAAGTTTCAGATCGTTTTAGAACAAAGATACCACTATCTTCTGATGATGTAGACACAATTATCAAAAAAAGATTGTTAAAGAAAAATGCGGAAGGAAGAAAAAAATTAGAAGAATTATATAGTAATAATAGTGGCTCAATCATAGATATTACCAACTTAAAAAGCAAGTTTCCCACTAGAAGTGATAACCTAGATAAATTTATTACTTATTATCCTTTCCACTCTTATCAATTTGATTTATTGCAGAATTTTATTCAAGCAGTATATTCTAAAACACATACTACTGAACGTGGAATGATTATTGCTACCTTTGCAGTATTAAAAACTATCAAGGAATATAAGTTATTTAATTTTGCAACAGCTTTTAATATGGTAGATGGAGCAAAACAACATTTAGATAGCGATTTGGTTAAAAAGTTTACTCAAGCGGATAAAGTTTTAAAGGAAAACAATTCTTTAATTACCGGATCACAATTATTAAAAGTTATTTATTTTATTAATGAATCAGTATTAGTTAAAGCTACTTCTGAAAATATAACTAGGCTCTATCTTGGTAATTTTGATGGTATTTACGAGTTAAAGCCTAAAATAGATGAAGCCTTAAATAATTTATGTGACGTAAACTTACTTTTGAATAAAAATAATATTTATGTAATTACCTCTGACTTAGAACAAGAAAAAATTGAAGAAATGAAAAATCTTGACGTAGAATTATTCAAAAAGAAAAGAGAGTTTATCAACAGATTAAAACAGCAGATTTTTTTAAAAAATATATCGCGTTGTACGTTTGAAAATAATTCTTATATTTTTTCTATTAATAGTACTCAAGAAGATGAACTTAGCTATGCTCCCAAAAAATATTTAAAAATAAATATTGCAAGCATCTATACAATAGGCGAAGAAGATCGAGAAAAATTTTTGGAAAATGTTAAATTTGAAACACAAAGAAATATAGATACTGTAACTTTAGTACCTTCTGTTAATAAATTTAGAGAAATTAATAAATTTATTGAGGATATATACCGCTATGGTGTTATGGAAGAACGTTATCAGAACGATGACGATAGCAAATTGCGTAATATTATTAAAGATTTTTCAAACAACAAATTAAATAGATTAAAGGAATTGGACTTATTAATTGAAGAAGCTTATAAAAATGGGATACTCATTTATAATTTTGAGGAATATAATTTGAATGAAAATGATTTTAATAACACTTTTCGAAAAATTGAAGAAAAAATTATCAACAATACTTTCCCCGAAAGGTTACCCTTTCAACTCACTGAAGAGATTGCATTAAAAATATTAAAAGTAAAAAATCCAAATAGTTTATTATTGTGTTTCCCGGGTAATCCAGAATTTGCTTTTTTTGATAGCGAGGGTAACTTTATCGGTCAGGGTTTAAAGGCAATAGACAAAATAAATACTACTATATCTTCTGTTTTTGTAAGTGGCGAAGAATTAGAAGCTAAATTTGAAGGTCCTCCTTATGGCTATGCGTATGAAACTATACTCGTTGTTTTAGCGGTATTAATTAGAGCAGGCCGCCTGGCAATTAAATATAATGGTCGCGAAATTTACGATTATCAGGATGCCGATATATTTAATCTTTTTAGTAAATCTCGGGAGCTTAAAAAAGCCTCTTTTAAAGCAATTACTTCAACTCTTACTGCTTCGCAAAAACAAAAACTGGTTGAACATTTAAAGGAATTGCGAGCTATGGAATTTTTAGACAAGTATTTTGATTATAATAGTAATGACATAGAATTGGTAAATATAATTCAAAATTTATCCGAGCATTTTCTTAACAAAATTGAAGCTTGTAAAAAATTTGTTAATGAATTTGATAATTATTTTCCACAAATTGATAAAAAATTAATTATTTTAAGAGGGTATTTATCCCGAGTTACCGGAGATAATTATAAAGATCAAGCTGAAAATTTTATTAAAGAATATCCATTATTTAAAGAGTCTATAAGTGATATTCAAAAGATTCTAAAATTTTGTGAAACTGATTTAAATAATGTAAAAACATATAAGAAATTTGTAATTCAGATTGTTCAGGAATTAGAAAAATTAGGAGGTATTTATAAGGATAATTGTGTTTTTTCTTTAAGTGAACAATTTGAAGGAAAATATAATCAATCTGTTTCTGATAATTTTACAGAATTGAAATTGATATTTCAAAAAATAAAGGATGAATATTATCAATTAACAGAAAAAGAGCACCAAAAAATGACTCAGGAACACGAAGAGTTAAAAAATAAAGCAGAAGAAACTAAAAAAGAGGTTAACTTGATCCCAGGGAATCTTAATAAAACAATTTTAGATAAAATAAATGAAATTATATATCATGCGGACAGACATATTTGCAATAATTTAAAAATTGCTTCTGAAACAAAATGTGAGTCTTGCCATTATTCACTTAATGAAATAATTTCTGCAAATCAAACCATAAATTCTAAAATAAGAGAATTAGAGGGAACTAAGATTCAGATAAAGTATCCCGATAAAATCACTTTCAAAGAGATAAAAATAAAGATTGAAAAAGGCAAATTTACTGCACCTCAATACAAGGAAATGTTGCAAGAAAAAACGAAAGAAGCAGATTCTTTGAACGATAACGATATTGTAACTATCGAATAGGAGAAAAAAATGAAATTAGAAGAGTCAGTAGAAAATATTCGTGAAAAAATCACTAACACTTTTGATAAAAGTTTATCTAAAATGGGCTTATTTGCAAATAAACAATTATCCTCTGAAAACCTTGAACCTGAATTGCAAACTGAGAGAAAAAGAATGGCTGATATATTGAATAATTTACAAGAAGAAACTGGAAATTATTCTTTAGCCCGGGGTAAATTATTGGAAGAGCTTTCTTTTACTTTATTTAACCGTATTACCGGGATAAAAGTAATCGAAGCAAATCAACTGCAACCAGAAGTGATAACTTACCGGGTAAGTCATGGCGGCCGTTCTTTTGGGCATAAACTTTGGTTAGAACAAGCCCCCGATAAGAGAAATTTACCTTTAGAAGGTTTAAGAGAATATATCCGTTATGCTTTTAACCAATTATCAGATAAAATTCAACTTTATTCTATTAATTATCTTTATGATCTGCTGCCAGAAACATATGATCTGAAAGAAATTATACATGAATTTAATAATATTGAAGAAAAAGAGTGGCAATCAGATGATATTATGGGTTGGCTATACGAATCTTATAACCGTAAAAAACGAGAATCTTTTAAAAATAGAGATGAGAAAGTTGAATATAATTGGGTATCTGTAACTTCCCAGATTTATACGCCTCGCTGGGTGGTAGAGTTTATCCTTAATAATTCTTTAGGAAAGCTCTGGATGGAAATGCATCCGGAAAGTAAACTTAAAGAAAAACATGATATTGCAAATATTACCGATAAGTCTATCGTTAAAACTAAGCCGGTGAAAGAGATAAAAGTTATTGATCCGGCAGTAGGCAGCGGCAATTTCCTGCTTTATGCCTTTGACCTTTTTTATGAGATGTATATAGAAGAAGGTAAATATCCACTAGAAGATATTCCGCATTTAATTATGGAGAATAATCTTTATGGAATTGATTTAGATGACCGGGCGGTACAGATAGCTCAATTGGGGTTGTATATTAAAGCATTAAAAAAGAATAAAAATATTAAAATTACAAATATGAATATAGTTTCTTCAGATTTTTATTTACCTGAATATGCAACAGTGGAAAAATTATTTAATGAACTAATTAAAGGCCCTGAGACGATAAATTTACTTAAAGAGATTTGGGAAGATTTACGCATGGCTCATAAATATGGTTCGTTAATTCGAATTGAAGAAAAAATCAAATATATAACTGCCAAGTTAAGAAGCTCTGGGCAAGGGATTCTTTGGGCTGATAAGGAATTGCTTCTTTGGGATGAATGGAAGGTTAAAGTTTTTATAAAAATAAAAGAAGTTTTACAGGAGTACAGTAAAACTAATAATGGCAACATTAAATTTTTTAAAACTAAAACGCAAGATAGTATGATTTTTGCGGAAATTATTTCTAATAAATATGACATAGCAGTAGCTAACCCTCCTTATACCGATTCGGGTAGCTATGGAAAAGAACTTAAAAATTTCATAACGAAAAATTATAAGAAACCCTTGTCATTTTATTCTAATCTTTATGCAGTATTTTTAAAAAGATGCTCTGAACTAATTAATGAGAATGGCAAAATTGGTATGATTCATCCACCAACATTTATGTATTTAAAATCTTTTAAAGATGCAAGAAGATATATTTTAGATAAATTTCATATTCATATATTTGTTGAATGGGGTTATTTAGGTATATTTACACCCACTGCAAGAGTTGATAGTGCAATATATATACTTGAAAGGGAAAAAAATTATAATCTATCTATTTTCATCAAATTAAATGATTTATATGAAACAAAAAGAAAAGAATCATTATTTAATGCTTTTTCTCCATATTTAAAAAAAGAAAATCATAAATTATTATTTATAATAGATCAATCTAAATTAAAAAGTATTGAATCCTATCCATTTGTTTATTGGATATCAGATGAATTTAGAGAAAAATTTAAGAGAAAGAATCTTGGCAAAATTGTAGATATGAAGTAGGATTAAAAACATCTAATAATATTCGATACTTAAGATTTTGGTGGGAAATTGATTTAAATAGTATTTCAAAGTTTTTTGAAAAGGATAATAAGAAATGGGTCCCTTATTCTAAGGGTGGACCGTTTAATAAATGGTATGGCAATTTATGGTTAGTTCTTAATTGGTTAAATAATGGGAAGGAATTAAGGGAATTAAAATTTGCTGGATTAAATAATGAGGAATATTATTTTAAAGAAGGAATAACTTATTCTGCTAGTGGTTCCAAAGGGATATCTTTTCGATATTTACCTCAAAATTTAATTTTTGATGTTGGGGGATCAAGTATTTTCCCTACAAAAGATTTTGCTAATATTTATTATTTAATAGCCTTTTTAAATTCAGAGTTATCTTTTTATTTTACAAAATGTTTAAATCCTACCGTAAATATACAGGTTGGTGATTTAAAAAGAATTCCATTTGATTATTCTCCTAAAAATCTCGAAAATACAATTAGTTCTCTTTCCAAACAAAATATTCAAATAAAAAAGCATCTTTGCGAATTTTCTATTATCGAAATGAATTATAAATATAATCCAATTTTTTGGGCTAAGGAGAAGCATGAATTTTCTGATTTAAAAAAATTAATTAAAGCTTATTTAGATTATGAAAACGAGCTTCTTACTAAAGTCTATCTTAATGAAGCCTTAATTGATGAACTGATTTTTCAAATATATCAGGTAACAGAAGAAGATAAACAGATGATTTTAGAAAAAGAAGGTCTACCTGTCGGAAGTTTACCCTTAATTGTAAATTACACATTTACAGATGATCAAATAATACCCGAAGTTAAAGAATATATAAAAACAATCGAAATAAAAGACATTAATTCTGAAGAAAAAGAGCAAATTAAAAAAACCATATTAAAGCTATACCCAAAAAGCATTTCCTTAGAAGAAATTTGTAGCAAAGTTCAAATAAATCCATATAGTGTTATTCAAATGATAAAAGAAAGTCAATCTTTGCCCGAAAAACGATCACAGGAAATTATTCAGGATTTATTTTTTGATTTAGTAAGGGAAATATTAGAAGAAGATGAGGACGGAATCATTCCCCTGGTGAAATATAGTGGAGAAGATACTTTACAAGATTTACTCTATTCTAAAATAATTAATAAAGGTTTTACTCATACGCAGATTGATAATTTTAAAGAAATTTTGGGATATGAAATCAATACTTATTTAGAAAAATATTTTTTTCGAGATCTGGCCAATCGTCTTAATCTTTTTAACAATTTGCCCAAGACTCCTTTTATCTGGCATCTATCCAGCGGGGAAAATCGGGGCTTTGAAGTGTATATTTTAATTTATAAATGGAATAAGGATAAACTCTTCCGTTTACGATCTGTATATATAGAAAAACGAGAATCTTCGTTAAAGAATCGACTTTCAGATTTAACCGAAGATATGTCATTAGCAGTTCAAAAAGAAAAAGATTTAATTACTAAACAATTAAAAGAGATAGAAGTATTCAAAAAGAAAATCGATGATATTTTAAAATCAGGTTATGATCCAACATTGGATGACGGAGTAGGCAAAAATATTGCACCCTTACAGGAAAAAGGTTTGTTAAAATACGATGTTTTAAAGGAAAAAGAACTGCAAAAATATCTCGAGGCAGATTGGTAATAAAATACAAAGAGGGTAATTATGTTAGATAAATGGTTTATAGAAGAGATAGATAATAAATTAAAAAAGGTAAATCGCTTGGTAATTATTGATGAACAACAAAAAGCTGATTTTCTTTTTGATTGTTTAAAAAAAATAAAAACAGACAAAATATTTACTGTATCTAACGAAATAGAAGAATTAAAAACAAAATACGATATTGAAAAAAAATATCTTGGGGAAAAGGTACTTGTTATTACTTATATCCCTTTAGAGAGGTTGAAGTTTCTGCGTGAATATGCAGAAACCGGAGAATGTTTGCAAATTAAATATTTACATCGTTATATTCAAAGCAAGGTTCAAGAGAAAATGAACTTTGATATAAATCTTTCAGCTGAGGAGATAATCGCTTTAGGTAAATTAAGTGTAGGAAAAGGGAAGGAATATTGGAAGCGTATAAAGACAAAAGGTGGAGCCTTTACAGAAGAGGATGTTTTATGTTTCTTAGCTGAACCAAAGAAATATTTTACCTCCAGTGGGATAGAAGTCCAAAAATTTTTTATCGAGTTTATGTCTGACTTTACAGAATATCCTTTAGAAAATAAACCACCTGAAACGATGGCCAAAGAAATTGCTTTCGCAATTTTCGAGAATTTACTTTACAAAAAGAAAAGCAATTTTCTGGACCAGATATATAAACAATGGGTGGATTCCAAAAAATATGAATCAGTGTTACAGTTATATGTTAAAAAATATGTTTTCCCGTCAGATTTAGATATTTGGACCGTTCCTTTAAATCATCCTTTTAAAGATATTGATAGAGAATGGCTTGAAGAAGTTATCCAACATTTAAATGATAGAAAATGGTTGGAGGAAAAATTACCTTTTATTGAGGGGAGAGCAACACAGCCAATAACTGCTATGCTTGGTATTGATTATTGGCAAAGTATTTTTATATTATTTGATTATCATCCAGAAAAAATAACCCAAATCTGTAATTTAAATGAAGCCATTGAACATTATAAGAGTATGTTTTATAAAGTAGATCAATCTATCCGGCATCTCTATACCCAATTTTTATCCGAAAAGAAAATATTGCAACCTCTGCAGGATTATTACCGCAGAATACTTCAATTATTTTTAGATAAATGGTTTACTTATTTCCAAGAACAATATCAAGAAGGGCAGTCCGGTTTATTAAAAAATATTATTAAGGAAAATAAACCTCCTGTAGCAATTATTTTAGGAGATGCAATTTCCTATGAAGTAGCTCAAGAGATTGTCCAGGGAATTGCTACGGAATATAGAATTAAAGATACTGTTCTGTGTGGAAACTATCCTTCCATCACTGAAAATAATATGAGCAGAATATTTACTACTTCTGAGGGAATCCTCAAAACTCGAGGTGAACGGGAGCAGATATTATTGAAGGAATTGAAACAGGACATTAAATTTAATAATCTTGATGAACTTTCCATTAGTTCTGTGCAGGAGAATTATACAGTTTTTTATGCTGCTGATATGGATAGGATTTCTGAAAAAGAGGGTCAGAACGCTTTAAAACATTATAATAAAATTATTAAAAATATTCAAGAAAAAATAGAATGTTTATTTAAATGTGGATATAAAAAGGTATTTTTAATTAGTGATCATGGATTTGTATTAACGGGATTATTAGAAGAAGCAGATAAGATTGGGTTTGAAGTTCCGCAAGGTGAAAAATTCGAACGGTATTGTTTTTCAAAGAAAAAGATAGATAATTTACCCGTTCATGTTATAGGATTTAAAAAATCGTATAAAGAATTTGAATATATATATTTTTCAACTACTTTAAATCCATTTAAAACTTCCGGTCCTTATGGATTTTCGCATGGCGGAATTACTCCTCAAGAATTACTAATTCCATATTTACAGATAGAGAAATTTAGCGAAGATGTTAATAAACTTCAAATTGAGATTGTAAATAAAGATGAATTGAGTTCTGTAGTTGGTAATATTTATCCAGTAAGACTTAAAGCGGGAATTAACCCGGGAGACATATTTAGCAGTGAGAGAAAAATAATCATAGTTATGGTAAAAGATAAACATGAATTTAGCCAAAGTGACATAATTACTCTACGCGAAGAAGAAGAAATAATTAGAGAATTTAATTTTTATGCGCATGATGAATTTGAAATAATAGTTTTAGATGCCCAGTCTAAAACAAGACTTGATTCTGGAAGGGTAAAGAGAAACATTACACGTGATTTAGGAGGTTTAGGAGAAAAAGAATGAGTATTATCTTGGATGATTTAGATAAAAAATTAATTGATAATTTTCGGGGTTTTGTAGTAAAGAAAGATTTAGTTAGGCAATTAAAATTAGGAGCGAATGTTCCAGTTTTTGTTTTGGAATATTTATTGGCTAATTCTTGCTCAACATTTGACGAAGAACAAATGAAAAAAGGAATTTCAAATGTAAAAAATATTTTACAGGATCATTATATTAACCCTAAAGAGGGGAATTTAATTCAGTCTAAAATTCGAGAAAAAGGAAAATATACTATCATTGATAAAATTGAAGTGACATTAGATGTGAATAAGGATAGGTATTGGGCAAGGCTACTGAACAGTAATATCAAAGAAGCAAATATTAGTGATGCCTTAGTTGTAGCGCATGAAAAATTATTATTAGGGGGCATCTGGGCAATCATGGATATTGAATATGATCCAGAGATAAAAATTGGTAATAAATCTTATCCTTTTATCATTAGGAATATTAAACCAATCCAATTGGCTTCCTTTGATTTATCTCAATTTATAGAAAAGAGAAAAAAATTTACTAAGGATGAATGGATTGATGTCCTTGTTAGAAGTATTGGAATAGAACCATCCTCAGAGAGCGTTGATAAGCGTATGAAGATGTTACTTATTTCTCGTTTAATACCTTTAATAGAAGCTAATTTTAATTTAATTGAATTAGGTCCCCGAATGACTGGTAAAAGTTATGTATATAAAGAAATTACTCCTTATGCAATTTTACTTTCTGGTGGGCAAACAACGGTAGCCCAACTATTTATTAATAATACCACCAGAAAGATTGGTTTAGTAGGTAATTGGGATACTGTTGCTTTTGATGAAGTAGCCGGTATCCATTTTAAAGATAAAGATGGTATTGCAATTTTAAAAGACTATATGGAATCAGGTTCATTTTCACGAGGTAGTACTGGGGAAATGACTGGCGGAGCATCTATAGTCTTTAATGGCAATATTAATCAATCAGTTGAAACTTTATTAAAAACTTCCCACCTTTTTAGTCCTTTACCGGATGATATTCGTAATGATACTGCTTTTTTAGACCGATTACATTTTTATTTACCGGGTTGGGATGTTGTAAAACTTTCTCCGAATAATTTCACTAATAATTTTGGCTTTAGCATGGATTATTTCTCCGAAATATTCACCCATATGAGAAGAAAGACTTACGCGGATGTCATTGAAGATTATTTTGCATTGGGAACCCATTTAAGACAAAGAGATTCCAAAGCTGTTAAAAAAACAGTATCCGGATTTATTAAATTATTGAATCCGGATGGTAATTTTACCAAAGAAGATGTTAGAGAGTATTTAGTGGTTGCTTTAGAAATGCGGCGTAGAGTAAAAGAACAGCTTAAAAGAATTGGCGGTATGGAATTTTGGGATACTAATTTTTCTTATATCGATAAAGATAGTCGAGAAGAGGTATTTGTTTCAGTTCCAGAGGAGAGGGGTTCAAGTTTGATCGAGAATCAGCCTTTACAGCCTGGGTTATGTTATACTGTCTCCCAATCCATAGAGGGAATGTCTTTAATACGGATTGAGGCGAGTGTAATTCTAGGTAATGGGAAAATAAATATTTCCGGTACTAATAAACCAGAAATAAGAGATAATATCAAGAATGTTTATCAATATATAAAGGCAAACGAAAAAAATATTTTAAGTCAGGAACATTCTCTCTCAAATTATAATATATCTATTCAATTAAGTAATTTAATTGGGAATGCGATGAGCAATGCTATTGGAGCCGCAGTTTATACAACTATATTATCCGCAATACACAAGCGTTGTTTAAAAGCTGGGATAGCATTGCTTGGAGATATTTCAATTAATGGAGCTATTACACGAGTAGATAACTTTTCTGATAAAGTTGCAATGCTTTCTGAAAATGGAGCAAAATTAGTACTTACCCCAATGGATAATCTCAAAGAAATAGAAAATATTCCTCCATCAATCTTAAACAATACTGACATCAATTTTTATTCCAATACTCAAATGATAATACAAAAAGCTATATCGAATGAATAAGGTTTTTATAGTTTTATAAAATTAAATCCTTTTTTATTTTCTAGTAATTTTAGGTTATTAGTTAGGGGAAAAAATGGTTGAAAAATGTTATTGCTGTAATGAAGATGCAATTTCAAGGGAACATATACCTCCTAAATGTATATTTCCCGATCCAAGACCTTCAAATATGATTACTATACCAAGCTGTGATAAACATAATTTAGAAAAATCAAAAGATGATGAATATTTTAGATGGTTTATTGTTACTGCTTGTGCAGAAAAAAGTCCTTTAGCTTATAAATTATTGAAAGGAAAAGTAATAAGAGGGCTAAGAAGAAAACCTAAATTATTAAATAAAATAATGCATAATTCTATAAAAAATATTGATATCTACTCTAAGGGCGGAATTTGGCTCGGAAGAAGGCCGGGCTTTAAATATGACAAGAATAGAATTTTAAGAATTATAAAATTACTCTGCAAAGGATTATATTATTATCATTTTAATAAACGTATTATAAATATTCATAAATTTGCATTGGAATTTAACCCTGATTTAGATAAAAATACAATTAGCGAAATAATAAAATTGAAATTATATAATATTGGAAAAGGCGATGTATTTAGTTATAGATATTACAGAAAGAAAATCGATAACAAAGATACATGCTTGTGGTTTTTAATGTTTTATAATTCATTTTTGGTGAATTGTGTGATTTGTTAATGATGCAAAAAAACTTAAATAAATAGGGACACATGTACTAGCTCAATAATTCGGTAACTTTTTTAACTTTTCGTAAGGGGTTTGATAAAAATATGAATAATAAGCATAATGTGCGTTATACAGGGGATTTTGTAGATGAATTAGATAAAATTGAAAAAGCATTAAATAATACAATATCTAATCTTAATAATTATATAGCTAAAAAAAATAAGAAAAATGATAATTTATCTAGTAATTTATTTAAGAATTATAATGCTAAAAATATTTCTTTAAAAATTTATCAATCCGAATGGTTTATTCTTGGTGTAATTCATCATTGTAAAAATATTATAAATTATTATGGGTTATTTAGCAAAGGTGTACAGGAAAGAGTAAAAAATACTAATGCAAATATTGTGATAATGTATTCTCCAGAAACACAGAAATTACTTTTTGAGTTTTATGCTCTAATTAATTTAGGTAGAATTTGTTTAGATAATTTAAGGAATATTCTTTCACCTGTATTTAAAACAAAAATCCATCAATTACCAAAATCCGTTAGGGGATTTATAAATGGTTCAACTAAATGTCCTATTTATGAAAAAATTAAAAAAGATCCTTCTTTGTTATATCTGATTGACATTAGAGACTGTGTTGTACATTATAGATCATTAGCAAAAAATGATAACGCTATTGTGATAGAAGAGGGTATTGATATCAAGAAATTAGAAGATAGTAAAGATATTTCTAATTGGTTTGGCTCTATGTTCAAAGCATCATTTAGGAAGGAGAAAGATAATAAAATAATTGTAAATATCTTTATACCGGACATTATCTTTATTAATGATTCTCGAGGTAATAAAAAATTAGCTGAGTTTAGCTTTAATAAGCGGATAAATATACTTAGTCAAAGTATGCAATTTACAAGAGGCTTAGCTTATGCTAACCTTGAATCCTTGTTACTTTTAAAAAGATTGGATTACCCAAAATATTTTTATGAAAAATGAACTAATCTATTAATATGTCAGGGGATTGTTGTAATAGCTCAATAATTCGGTAACTTTTTCTATTTTTTTACAGTGTATTAATTCTCAAATTAGTAAGCTTCTTATATACTAAAGAATTAAGAAGGTTAAAAAATACTAAATGAAAATAGATAAATTAAATATATTAGATGAAATAGTACGAATAAATAAGCCTCTATTAATATTAGCAGGTCCTGGTATGGGTAAAACCTATGCTTTAGCATATAAAATAAAACATTTAGTCGTGGATGAAGAAGTTGATCCAGATAAAATAGCAGTTATAACATTTACCAATGAAGCAAAAATTAATATGAGAAAAAAAATTAATTTAAAAAATGACAAAAATGTTTATATCGAGGATGAGTTACAGCCATCAAATATAAATACTATGCATCAATTTGGATATAGTATTGTAAGGGATAATTATTCAAGATTAGGGTTTAAACAAAATTTACAGACATTACCTTCGGGTAGCTTAAAAGAAATAATTATGAAGGATTGTGCGCAAATTATTGGAGCAAAGAGAGAAAGTGTTAAAGAAACAATTAAATGTAGACAAGAAGGCAAATGTATAAAGGTAGAAGATAGTTTAAAATGTAAAATATGTACAGAATATAGAAATCTATTAAGAAAATTTAGTTATATTGATTATGACGATCAAATATTATTAGCTTGTAAACTTCTTGAAGATCATAAAGATATTTTAAAAAAAGTACAGAATAAAGTGGAATATTTATTGGTCGATGAATACCAAGATATTAATTATGCTCAGTGGAAATTAATTAAATTGTTAAGTGAAGGGAAAACAGAAAATCTTTTTGTTGTAGGAGATGATGATCAAAGTATCTATGGCTTCAGAGGAGGAAGCCCAGAGTATATAAAAAGTTTTTTAAATGATTATGCTCCAAATGCAGAAATTAGGCATTTAATAAGAAATTTTAGATGTCCCGAAAATATATTTAAAGGGTCTTTTCATATGGTTCGAAAATATAATGATGGCAAAATTGATCTGATAGATAAATTTCAGTTTGAAAAAAATTTACCTAATAAAATCAGGGTATGTAATTTTGAACATCAAAATATGGAAGCATTTTTTATAGCAGACAGAATATATAAGATAGGAACTTCATACGATATTTTAATATTAGTTCCGGGATTATCCTTTGCTAAACCAATAACACATGCCTTAACAAAAAGACATATTGATTTCTACTGTGATTATGATATAGAGAAAACCGAATTATATTTACTAAGTATGTTATTACAATGGTTGAAAGAACCTGGTAATAATTTTCGATTCCGAATGCTTATAGAAAAAATTATAAATAGAGAAATGTCAAATATACCTAATAAGAAAGAAAACATTAAAAAGGAAATAAGTAATTTTTGGAATGAAGTGGTCGAAAGAAAAACTTTATATACAAGAGTAAAAAAATTAAAAAATAATGTTCTATTTTGTAAGCTAATTGATATACTTTCTAAATTAAAAGAAGCTTACAAAAATAGAGGGGATACTTCTAATTTTATATCTACAGTAATTAATGAATTAAAAATTTGGAAAGATATATCTAGTTTTGAAAATGAGTTAAATTCAATTGTCAATGAAATACAAAATTCAGTAAATATTCCAGACAAAACTAATGTTAGAATATTAACAATGAAAAAAGCCAAAGGACTGGAGGCAGATTACGTCTTTATTAATGGGTTAGAAAATGGTATTTTGCCTCACAAAGATGAATCAAACATTAAGGAAGAGAGCCGATTATTGTACGTTGCCATGACCAGAACAAGGAAAGAATTATATCTATTACATTCTGATAAAAGAGATAGAAAAATTACTAGATGGTTATCTGTAGGAAGATCTAAGTTTATTGATGGCATTCCGAGTCGATATATTGAGGAAATAAATAAGATATGAATTTTATATTATAATAAGGAATAGAGCGTTGATAAATTTTTTAACACAAGAAATGAAACAAGGGATGGTTTACTAGCTCCATAATTAGGTAGCTTTTTTTAAATTTTCATAACTTCTACAAAGACATTTTGTAATTTAAAGTAAGAGAAAATCAAGATAGTCTTTGTTTTAATATTCATATTCGAAGGGGGGATTTTAAATGAGTGATAAGCGAGAAAAATCATCTATCCTTCAAACTCTAACTGTCAATAACTTAAAAGAAATTTGTGAGAAGAATAACCTTAAAGGATATTCCGGAACAAAAAAGGAACTGGCTAAGTTTATGGTTGATAATCTGGAGATCTCTTTAGAGGAGTTAAAAGATATTTGTAATGTTTATCTGATAGATAAACTATTAGGTAAGATCAGAGATGGTCGAGACCATTTTTTAAATAAACGTGTAACTATCAGATGCAGAGATAAAATCTCCCTAATTGTAGATGTAAGTGGACATAGAGTAATTATTAATAATTTAGGAAAAGAAGACTTTTCTTATATGTGTGATGATAAGTGTGCCGATTATCTCTACCAAGTAAAAAGAGGAAGTACCCCCTTTTGTAAACATTATGCTGCTGCAATTGCTCAATTGATCTATGAAAAAGAAGTAAGCCCAAAAGATAAAATTAATTATATAGAAGGGAAGGTGTTAGAGGAATTATTAGCAGTAGTAAACCAGCGGAAGAGAGATGAGGGAGAAGAAATAGCTCATCGGGATATAGAAGGGGACTTAGAAAAATTAAATACCGATTTTTTAGATATTGCTCGGCAGAATAGGACAGTAGCCCGAAAGAAATATCATGATGAACCAGAAAAGGTCTTTGAGGATTTGGTAAATCGGGCCTTCTTACTATTGGATTTTGATACCATCCCTCAGCGGAGTGGCCATGGCTGGGATATAATCTTAATTGCCGGAAGGGCGGTACATCCCTATTTTATCGTAGTAGAATGTAAGACTGCTGCCGAAGGAACCTATAATTATCTGGTTAAAAAACAAGATTATTTGTATACCCTAAAAAATTATTGTCTTGATCTCTTCAAAGACAAACTGATTGGTGCCTATAAAGGTTATGCCAAATACATGCTGCTGGTTGCCCCTGACTTCCCTCATGAGACAGAAGGATGTTGTAGGAAATTTAAAGATATTACTGGCTTTCAACTTTCTTTTCTACCGGTACCGGTATTATTAAAGTTGGTTAATAGATATCGGGAGATGCCCATCCTAAATCATGATTGGATAGAGCCATTTTTTCAGAAAGAAAGGGTTATTAAGGAGGAAGATGTAGAGGAAATATTTGAGCATGCAGAAAGAGAGATAGACCTTCTTTCGGAGAGACTTTGCACTAGATTAAGAGAGCGATTTAATCAATTTTCCCAGATTTCCGGAGATGCAGCTTTTATCAAGTTAGATATGAATGTAGTCTCTTCCGTTTTAGAAGAGATTATTAGTGAGATGTCAGAATTGGTTATCCCGGAGAGAAGAGGGATTGTGGATTATATAAATATAGAACATGATTATTATGAGATATGGGAAAGGATTCTAAAAAAGTTAGGAAAAGAATTTGTAAATATATTAAAAGAAACCTCCTTTTCTCAAGTTAAAAATACTGAGTTAAAAGAAGATTTATTAAAGATGTTGAAGGTGAAGTAGAATTTTTGAGAGATATTGTATATTCTCTAAATGTGTTTATATAAATGTTGACAAATTCTACTAAAAATATAAATTAAAATAAAGAACTTAAGTTAAAATATAAACGAGTTAGTGTAATTATGCCCTAAAAGGAATTAACTATGTCATTACTGGAGTTTGAAAAGAAATATTGGGAAAGCTTGGATAATCAGCAGAAGCAATTGGTGAGCCTTTATGAGCAAATCAAATCCAATGCTTCTATTTCACTTAAAAAAAGGGATATTACAAAAGCAATTCTCCTCAGAATGAAAACCTACTACGATGCTCAAGACAAAATTAAGAAATTTTTGAATAAGAGATATTTGTCACCAGCTTCTGATTTCTTTGTTGAGACAATAGTCTTTTACCTAAAAGTAATCTTCGACATAGAGGATATTGGTTTAGAGGTTCATTCAGAAAGACAAATAAGACAAAAAAAAGGAACAATTAGGCCGGATATTTCCGTTTGGAAAAATAATAAGGTAGTTGCAATAGTTGAGTGTAAAACACAATTAGGCTGGAATCGAGATAAATGGGAAGAAGATTTTAAAAAAAGAGAAGTCAAGTTGAAAGGTGAATATCCTAATGCAAGGGCGTTTCTAGTAGTAATGACTTCAAAAAATTGGCCTGGGTTTCCTGCTGATAACAAAAAGGTCGGTGAACAATATTTCACCTTGTCCTCTATATGGCCGAAAAATATCTCTCTGGATAAAATTGATGATGTAAGTGTAATTATAAATCCTATTGAGGATCTATTTAAAAAAATTATATCGTGCGCATAACAGCACATAATACGGTGTAAAAGACCACGCTTCGCTCAGTCCAAATTCGGCTTTGTTAAATTTCTTTTACACCGATACCATTAAGAGAAATGCATAGTTTTAATGAGGAGATAGAGCATGTCAAGATGGAATGAGTGGGTAGATATTGAGAAGAACGCAAGTTATAAAGGTTGCGGAGTTTATAAAATACGCTTAGCTAACTTAAAAGACTGTCCTATTGAGATTTCTCGATTTCTTGATAAAGATAAGGATGGAATTCTCCAGATAGGTAGGTCAATAGATATAGAAAGGCGGATAAAATGTTTTCGTAGTGCAATGGAAGGAAAAGGGTGTGCTCACGCAGGAGGGCAAAGGTTAAATCTTATAAAGAAATATACCAACTTTATAGGAAGGTACAATGATTGTAAAATCCAATATTCCTTTAAGAAGTTGCGGAATGAAAGTGAAACTAAGAAGGAAGAGGAACGATTATTAAAGTGCTATTTTAAAAGACATGGAGAAGTTCCACCACTCAATAACAATTTGCCTCGTAAATATATTGACTGGGAAAGTCTTAATTGTGGCTAATACTTATGGTTATATTATTAAAATAAGAAAACATCCCATTTTCTTAGACAATTAATATTTTGCTTTTAAATTAGATAAACTAGGAAGGTATACTAACTCAATAATTCGGTAGCTTTTCCCGGAAAACCTATAGGGTCTGAGGAGTTCTTTATCCAGATGGTTGAGGCTTTAGGTATTATTATAGATAGACGTCCTAAAGGAAGACCTTGTAAAATGGAAAGCTAAACCATAGAAAAAATAGGATGTATTGTCCCTATTAAATTATTATTAAATTGTTAAATTAAAATAGGAAAAAATAGAATAACAATAATTATTTTTTAGAATTAAACATTGATCATACTCCATATTATGCGAGGTGATTGTTCATATGTATTTAGCTGAATTGCGTGGCAAACTTTCTTCCAGAGTAGAGAGAATGGAAGATGTTTTGACTTCTAATGTATTCTCTTTTTTCAAATATTCATCCCGGGATATTTTTCTAAAAAAGTATTTGAATAAATTAGGGTTTGATATTTCTGACCAAGAAGCAGAAGAAGCGGAATTTAGATTTTGGCCTGTATTTGAAGATGGAACTGAACCAGATTTAGTAATAATAGTAGGTAATTATTATTTGCTGATAGAAGCTAAATATTTTTCAGGATTT
>JAHIPN010000391.1 GCA_018894595.1 bacterium | reverse complement strand
ATCAGATAATTCTTTGGGATTTTTAATAACTTTCTTTTCTCTTAATATTTTGCTAAATTCTAATAGAATTTCATTTAAGGTCTTCTTATATTGCTCATATCTTATTCTTTCTCTTTCTGCTTCTTTCTTTTTTTCTTCTTTATTTTTCCACCATTTATCCGCCTCTTGTTCTAAATGATAAGTATCATTATTTTGAGTTTTCTTCCCCAATGCTCTTGCCCATTCTTTGGCTATTAATTTCTTTCTTATGGATACCACTGTAGCCGTATTAAGAGATATTTGTTTTTCCTTTTCACCTTCCTGTTTATTAAATGGTGAATACTGAGCCCAGTTTACTTCATTAGAATCAGTTATTGGAGGATAATATTCTTTTCGTTTATCGTAATTTATTATTTTTTTAGACGATTCTTCTCTAAAAGATACTTGTAAATTTTCACTTTTTTTGATAATCTCCGTTTGTGTATGTCTCTCTTTCAACTCTTTCTTCTTTTTCCATTGCGATGCTGACTGTTCTAAAAGAGATGGAGATTGATTTGTTTTTCCGGATATCCTGGTTTTTTCTTTAAATATTTCTTTTTTATATTCATTTATTATACTTACATTTTTTTTCAATTTAAGTCACCTTTAAATTATAGAATAAAATACCCCTTCTCGAACAATAAGTTCCTTTTTGAGCAATGCATTACAAAGTTGTTCAGCGTAGGAAGAAGATATTGGAGGAGACATATTTTTAGCTATAGCAATCTTATCCAATTTACCTAATTTTTTAATAATTTCCAATACTTCTTTTTCGCTTCCGGATACTGCTGCTGAGCGAATTGGACTTTCTTTTTTATTGACTTGATAGGTTTCCGGGGGAAAACTGCTAATTTTTTCTATCTCTACTGCATTATAAATTTTTTGCTTATTTTCTTTTTTTACAGTGACAACACCTTTGCCTCGACATTTTATACAAACCAGCTTATTAGTAGGTTCCTTACCTGTCCCTTTACAATGAGAACATATCTCTATAGGTTCATCCACGTGAACAATACCTCCACCCCTGCAAGCTGTACAAGTAATATTGCTTCTGGGTTTTTCTTCTCCTGTCCCTCTACAATAAGCACATCTTACAGCTGGTAATTGAACAAAAACTATACCTTTGCCTTTGCAGACAGGACACTTTGAACCTTTAGGTCTTTCTCCTGTCCCTTTACAATATGGACAGCTATTGGCTTCATCATCTAAAATAATCCCTGCTTGATAGCCACCATACCCTTGAGTGTTGGAATCTAATTTAACCGTCTGCCATAACCATTCCTCATTTAATTTTTTTATCCCAGCATCTTTGCTATTTAAATTTTTATGTGATTTTGAATCCCATTTCCAATCCATTCTATTCCTCCTTCTGAAAATCGCTAAAAACTGTCTTCTACTTACTATATAAATTTTGATAATCAACTAAACTTCTTCTAATTAATCAATAACTCCAATCCATCCCTTTCATATGTTTAGGGGCCTTCGTGTTTTTCTTATTTTCAATCTCTGAATCGTCTTCTGGTTTTTTAATTTTGGTTTTTTTATTTCCATTTATCTTTTTCTCTGTCTCATTCATCCTTTTTTTTACTTTTCCCCAAGCATTCGCAACGTTTTTTTGCTGTTTACCTAATATTTGGCCATATTTTTCTATTCTTTCCTGTTCTTTGTTCATTATAAACATATCCAGGTATTCTTGACCTTTAGAATTCGGTTTCGAATGCACTTTAGAACTTATACTGGTATTTAATGGTATGCCGGCAATGCTTTGCGGTTCCTTTTGTTCCCCTTCTTCTTCCCAGGGAAATAATTTATCATCATCTTTCTTATAATCTGTCAAAACTCATCACCTCCTTTTTCAGAAGACAGATATCAGAGATCAGATATCAGAAAAGTAATGTCTTCTGTCATTAAAAACAATTAAGAATTAATAATTAAGAATTAAATCAAAAACTATTTTATCTTCGGTTTTCTGTTATCTGTTTTCTTCTTTCTGTTTCTTAACGTGCAGCTTTACGTTTATTTATGGTCAGGTAAGGACCATTATTCGGTCCCTGGACTTTAATCTCCACTAACTGCCCTTTTTCTAAATTTAATAATCGAAGAATATTGCTGGGAATAGCAATTTTTCCTTCTTCATCAATTTTGGAAAATCCTCTCATTAATGGCATTTTGAACCTCCTTTGAAAAATAATAATTTGTCACAGATTGTTATTAATTCTATGCAATTAAACCCATGACGATACTAATTAACAATGCTTATTAATTAAATCGACTAATACTTGTTTTACCTTCTCCTGATGAGTTTTAGACCCAATCCTGCTTGTTTCTGATGTTAATATTTCTAAGGCCGTTTCTGTAAAAATTGAATCATCTTTAGACACTACACCTTTTCTTACCTGTAAAGTTTTGCCAATCATAATAGGACCGCGTATGGTAGGAGCATATTCACATACAGCTGATTTTCTTAAATCTCTAATTACATTTATTAGTTTCTCGGAATCCGCCGGGGAAAGTCCTGTTTTGGTGCTGCAGATAGCTACCTCTGTTTCTTTGTCAAAAAAGTCCAAATCCATAGTAATCATCCTATCTCTTAAGGCATCCTGACTTCTGTAAACTCCGGCATATTCTTCGGGATTGGAAGTAAAAATAGCTGTAAAATTGGGGTCAACTCGAAGATAACTCTCACTGCCTTCCCTGGCAGCCGGCAGATCCAGCATCTTCTCTTGAAGGACGGAAAGCAGGGTATTATTTGCTTCCGGGCGGGAACGGGTAAATTCATCATAAATAAGGGTAAATCCATATTTGCAAGCTACGGTTAAACGATTATCCACCCAGCGTTTT
>JAHIPN010000390.1 GCA_018894595.1 bacterium | reverse complement strand
TTATTTGACATTTAAAATTAATTGTTGTAAGCTATGTTTTAAATAGAAAAGTAAAACTTGAAGGAAAAAGTAGGTAGACTAAAATTGCTAAAAGAGAGCCAATGGTTGGTGTGAATTGGCAGCATAAGTCCGCCGAAAATGTCATCTTCAAATATCATAGGTGAAATTCCAAAGTAGCCTATGACGCTAAGAGCGTTATACACAATCTAATGAGAGTAAAGATATTTATTATCTTTACTGAATTAGGGTGGTACCACGAATAACTTTCGTCCCTATTTTAGTCTTTATGGACTAAGGTAAAGGCGGAAGTTTTTTGTTTTTTGGGAGTATGTCTAGGGTTCCGTCTAATCAATTGTGATTAGAGTCTGGACCGAGTGACATAAAATATTAATACAAAAGTATTAATATTACACCGTGGGTAAAAAAGACCCCAGCGGATAGGTCCCTTTTGTTTAATCAACAGAATGGATTTATTTACTGGGGTCTTTTTATATATAAAAATAAGAAATTAAAAAAAGTAGGAGAAGAATTATGCGTAGTGATGTAATAAAGAAAGGTTTAGCCAGGGCGCCCCATCGTTCTCTGCTTAAGGCATTAGGGATAACTGATGAAGAGATGAAAAGACCCTTTATCGGTGTTGCTCAAGCGGCTAATGAAATTATCCCGGGACATCTTCATTTAAAAGAGATTGCTCGAGCAGCCAAAGACGGGATAAGAATGGCTGGAGGAGTTCCGTTTGAATTTTCTACTATAGGGGTATGTGATGGTCTGGCTATGAATCATGAGGGGATGAAATATTCCTTACCCAGCAGGGAATTGATTGCTGATTCTATCGAGGTTATGGTCAGAGCACATGCCTTTGATGCCTTAGTTCTTGTCCCTAATTGTGACAAGATTGTCCCCGGAATGATTATGGGTGCCCTAAGAGTGAATATACCGACTATTTTGGTAAGTGGCGGACCTATGTTAGCTGGATTTTACCAAGGGAAAAATATTGCATTGAGCAATGTCTTTGAAGCAGTAGGAAAGTTTCAAACAGATTCTATAAGTGAGCAAGAATTAAAAGAAGTAGAAGATTGTGCTTGTCCGGGAATTGGTTCCTGTGCCGGTCTATATACCGCTAATTCTATGAATATTTGGGCGGAAGCTGTAGGCATAGCTCTCCCCGGTAATGGAACTATTCCTGCTGTTGATGCCCGCAGAATAAGGTTAGCCAAACATACTGGAATGAAAATTATGGAGCTATTAGAAAAAGACGTTAAATTTTTAGATATTATTACCAAAAAATCTATAGAGAATGCGATTACTGTAGAAATGGCTCTGGGTGGCTCATCTAATACTATGCTCCATTCGCTGGCTATAGCCTCTGAAGCAGGTATTCCTTTTGACATAGATGATTTTAATCGAATAAGAGAGCAAGTTCCTCAATTATGCAGCCTTTCTCCGGCAGGAGAATACCATATTCAAGATTTAGATAGAGCCGGAGGTATTTCAGCTTTACTTAAAGAGCTAAGCAAGAAGAAGATAATTAATTTAGGGGAGATTACAGTAACTGGCCAAAATATCGGTCAGAATATTAAAAATGCACACATATTGGATAATAAAGTAATAAGAACCACAGAAAACTCCTATAATACCAAAGGTGGTATTATTTTTTTGAAAGGCAATTTAGCTCCCCAGGGGGCAGTTGTAAAAAGCTCAGCAATTCATTCAGATATGCTAAGGCACGAGGGCCCTGCCAGAGTATTTGAATCAGAAGAGGAAAGTACTAAAGCCATTTTAGAAGGCAAAATTAAAAAAGGAGATGTCATAGTAATCCGTTATGAAGGTCCTAAGGGCGGTCCTGGAATGAGGGAGATGTTAACTCCCACATCAGCCATTGCTGGTATGGGGTTGGATAAAGATGTGGCTTTGATTACCGATGGTCGTTTTTCCGGTGCTACCCGGGGAGCTTCTATTGGGCACGTAGCTCCGGAAGCAGCCATGGGAGGACCAATAGCTATTGTAGAAGAAGGAGATATTATTAAAATTGATATTCCCCAGAAGAGATTGGACATAAAGATAGAAGATGAAGAAATAAAACAAAGATTAAATAAATTAGAATTGCCTTCTTTTGAGATAAAATCAGGATATCTAAAATATTATGCTAATTTAGTAGGCTCTGCTGATAAGGGAGCGGTACGAAATTTTTAAATAGGAAGGAGATGAGTTATATGAAGTTAACTGGAGCGCAAATAGTAGTAGAATGTTTAAAAAAGGAAGATGTAAAAGTAATATTTGGCATCCCAGGCGGGGCAATAATGCCTTTATATGATGTACTCTATAGTGAAACCTCTATAAAACACATACTTACCAGGCATGAACAGGGGGCAGCTCATGCAGCTGAGGGATATGCCCGTGCTACCGGTAAAGTAGGTGTTTGCATAGCTACTTCCGGACCGGGAGCTACTAATTTGGTAACCGGTTTGGCTAATGCACACCTTGATTCTATTCCTTTAGTAGCATTTACCGGCCAGGTGCCCACTAGTTTAATTGGGACCGATGCTTTTCAAGAAGTAGATATTAGCGGTATTACCTTGCCTATCACAAAAAATAATTATGTAGTGAGAGACGTAAGAGATACAGCCAGTATTATACAGGAAGCTTTTTATATTGCTCGTACAGGAAGACCCGGGCCAGTGTTAGTAGATTTACCTAAGGATATTCAATTAGCGCAAACTGAGTTTAAATACCCTGAAAGTGTTAGTCTAAATGGTTATAAACCAACTTTTAGTGGAAACGTTAAACAAATTAAAGCAGCAGCACAAGAAATAAAAAATGCAAAAAAGCCGGTTATTTATGCAGGGGGAGGAGTAATTTCCTCAAATGCTTCTTCG
>JAHIPN010000389.1 GCA_018894595.1 bacterium | reverse complement strand
TTTCTGATAAACTATTCCTAAGTTATTTAAAACAATATATTTATTAGGAAAATCCAGTTCAATCTCTAAAATCTTATTCCATTGTTCGCTAGCTTTCTCATAATTCTCTTTTTTAAAATATAAAGAACCTAAATCAAAATAAGCCTTTGTAAATTTAGGATCAAGATAAATAGCATGTTTGAACTCTTCTTCCGCTTCTTGAAACCTTTCTAATTTCATATAACATAGACCTAAATTTCTATAAATATTTCGGTCATTATAATATTCTTTTGATTGTTGCAGTGTCTTTTCTACTTCCTCAAAAAAACCCAAATTATAATAGGTGGCTCCAAGATTAAGCAATATTCTCCCATTATATGGATCTAATTTTGCAGCATATTCAAAATCAGATAATGCATTATTATATTTAGCGAATGCAAGATTTTCTCTACCTTTATAGGCGTATACTTCAGCAAGATAAGGTCTTATTACTAAAGAATCGATTACAAAGATCGTAACAAGCAAAATTAAAATACTAAAAAGAATGGTTAATCTTGAACTTTGTCTTTTTATTACATTTTTATTTCCTTTTTTCGAATTACCAAATTTAGAAAAACGAAAATCCTTTAGATAAACAATTGTAAGACCTACAATTATAAAAAATGCAGAACCTAAAGCCGGAACATGCAAAGGAAATGAAAATAAGCTATGTATTAAAAAACAAGTAATTCCCATAAGTAAGCCAAAAACAATTATTTTCTCATTATCCCGGCTTTCTTTTTTTAAATATTTTAAAATTAAATTATAAAAAATAAAAATAATTGATAAAAATATTCCTAAGCCAATTATTCCCAATTCCGCACCAATTTGTAAATATTCGTTATGTGCTTCACCAGCATGTGCCCAATATTTTAAATAATATGGATTATCTCTTAAGAATTCTGCTTGATAATCTAAATAATTCATTTTAAAAGTTCCAATACCTAATCCAAATAACGGTCTACTTTGAATCATTTTTAATGTGTTTTTCCACATTAACACTCGAGTATTTATGGAAGGGTCTTTTTCGTCAAAAGTAGACATAGCTCTTTCTGTAACAGTTATTGCACTTTTATTTAGTAGATTATCGGTAGAATAAATAATGGTAATTATTACAAAAGTTAATATTAATAATATTAGCCACTTTTGATTTTCTTTAAGTATCTTGATAATTTTAAACTTAAAACTAATATAAATTGCAAAAATTGAGGTTAGGCTAATACTAATCCATATTCCTCGACTCTGACAAATCATAAGGGTAGCATAAACAATAGATAAAGCTACAAAATAAAATTTCTTTTTTCTTTTTGATTTTTCTATTAGAAAATATGAAAACATTAGAGGAAAAATTAGAGCTAAATAATTTGATGTCCAATTCTTCTGCCCGATAGTAGAGATGACCGGACCAAACTCTTTTAAATATAATATAAATCCATAATAATGAAATATAGTATATAATGAAACAAGAAATGAAATTATAAAAAACAAAATAATAAATGAATCAAATTCTTTTCTATTTCCAATATTATTTAAAATCAAAAAATAAATAAAAAAGTATGATATAAAAGTTATATAATCTCTTAAACTTACTATCGTGTGTTTACTTATTAGTAGAGATATACTCATCATTAAAATAAAGAGGAAAATGTATAAATTTGTTTCACTCTTTTTCCAAATAATTTTTTTATCTATTAAACATTTTAAAGTCCATAAAGTTATTCCAACCAGTACAAATAATTTTAACCACGCATCTTGATTAGCTCTAAACCAATCTACATTTTTAAATACAGCTATGGGTATAAATATGATTAATAATTTTAAATTTATAAGTATTAATTTTTCATGAATATAATTATTTTTTGAAATATATTTTTCCATTAAAATTTTCCTATATAACTATATTTAAATTTATTTTGCCTTCATTTTGTTTTGTAATCTCACTTAATATAGTAAAGGCTCCATCTACAAATTGTAAACAGAGCCTTAGACTATTTGAAATTTATTTCAAAAAATTGATACTATGGTCTTGCCGTTAAATTATTATCATATAGCATATTACTTAATCCATCTGCAGTTATCCCATTAATCTTGAAATAGGTGGCATTAGCAACAGTTGCACTATCCAAAATAACATATACTTGGCCAGCATTAGAAGTAGAAGCAGTAGGAGCGGTATTTGTTGCTGTGGCTGCATTCGCAGTCTGCGCACCACCTAATGGATTATGAATTCCTGACCTGCCAAATAGACCAGTATCACCATCAGTTTCTACATCTGCCCAAACATCACTTAATGAGCTATCTGCTAATTCTGCTTGAATTAAAGTTTGGATAGTTCCGGCATTTGCTTTTACAATAGCATTTTTGGCCTTAAGTTGCTGACCTGTGTAAAGTCTTAATCCTAAGAGTGCTAAGACACCGATAATAGCTACAACGACCATCAATTCAATTAAGGTAAAACCTTTTTTACTTTTTCTAAAACTATACATTTTAAATTTCCTCCTTTTTTTTATTTAGTCTGCCGGTCTTCCGGTCTTCCGGTCTTGTTCGGTTAGCCAGTCAACCGGTTGTCCAGTTTAACTGTCATTCAATTGATAATTAAAAATACATTTAAAAAATCGGCAGTTTAACGGTCATAACATTGTTTAAGGTAATACGAGATTGCTTCGTCGCTTTGCTCCTCGCAATGACATTTTTCGCATTGTTTAAGGTAATACGAGATTGCTTCGTCGCTTTGCTCCTCGCAATGACAGAGGAAGACGCCTCGCAATGACAATTTTCGCAATGACCA
>JAHIPN010000388.1 GCA_018894595.1 bacterium | reverse complement strand
TTGGATTCGGTGGGAGCAAAACAAAACCACATTCAAAAACAATTTTTGAGGTACTTTCTTCTTTGAATTATAAAGAACGTCATCTCCATATTGGTAAGATGTATCCTGTAGTTTTATATAAGCAGGGGGAAATACCTATAGATTTTATTACCTCTCCAAATACAAAAGATAAACTTATAAATGAGCTTGTTGGTAGACAAATTATTATTAATAAAGTTGATAAATTTGATTTTCTTCTTGAAAATAGAATCCCTATAAAAGTAATAGCAGGAAGAGAAAAAACAAGCTATAAAATTCAATGTCCTAAACCTTCAGCATTTTTATATCATAAAGGAGCTACTTTTATTGATAGAGAAGGAGAATTAAAACAGGCAAAAGATCTGCACTATATGTATTTTATATTACGATACGCGCCTAATTTAGATGTTATTCTGGCGGAAGTTGCTAAATATAAGAAAAAAGGTCATTTTGTAAGTATTCCAAAAAATATCAAGAAATATTTTGAAAGAAAAACAAGTCAAGGCTGCCTAATGATCGAGAAAGAAAATGGACCCGATGAATATATAGATGATTTAAGACAAGATATATTTGAGAGATTCAATGAAATGCTTGAATTTCTATAATTTATGCGAATGTCAGGAATGTCAGGGGGAAGAAGTGTCGCGGGGCCCTTGCACTAGGTCAATAATTCGGTAACTTTTACTAACTTCTCATAAAAGAGCTTGATTGTGGTACTGTTAGTCTGGGGAGAAAAAGGTTGAAGGAGAAAATCTTTAATAATACTAACTTGATGAATTTATTTAAAAGAATGAAATGTATTTTGTCAATAATAAAGAATCGACCCCGGCAGTTAGTAAAAAAATGATTTATACGTAATTCAGCGAAGGAAGGTATATTATGGGTAGATATCCTCAAAAATCCAATTCGCATGGTAGTCTTAAAGACTTGCAGGTTGCTATTAACGTAAAAAAGAAATATCTGGATTGTGAAATTTCAAAAGTAGTAGGAAAAAATATGAATATTAATTGGAAATCACCCTTGAAGTCAGATGACTATGCAGAGTATCGTGATGAAGATTTCTTAGAAAAGTTAGGGATATTAAATAAAATGAAATACCCTTTAAGTAATTTTTGGCCTAACAATGGTCCTCAATGGGATGCATTAGGTGTTAGCGAGGATGAAATTATACTGGTTGAAGCAAAAGCAAATATTCCTGAAATGGTAAGTCCTGGAACCAAAGCGGAAACTGACTCAAGGAGGAAAATAGAAAATTCTCTTAATGAAGTAAAAAAATATATGAATGTTAGCGATACCATTGATTGGACTGGAACATTTTATCAATATGTGAATCGAATTGCTCATCTATATTATTTAAGAGAAAAAAATAAGATCAAAGTCCATCTTTTATTCATCTATTTTATTAATGATATAACAGTTCATGGACCAAAAACTAAAGATGAATGGCTTGGAGCTATTCAAACGATGGAGTGCTATTTGGAGTTGGCTAAAAAACATAAATTAAGAAAATATATTTACGATATTTTTATAGATGTTAATACTTTGAATAGATAGTGGGGTCAAACTTCACAAGTTCACAAAATATAGGAACAAATAAGGAACACACATCCCATTTTCTTATACAATTAATATTTTACTTTTAAATTAGATAAATAGGGAAGGTGTGCTAGGTCAATAATTCGGTAACTTTTAGCGGGAAACCGCGGAAAACCTATAGGACCTGAGGAATTTCTTATCCGGATGGTTGAGGCTTTAGGTATTACTATAATGATAGATAGACGTCCTAAAGAAAGACTTCGTAAAAGGAAAAGTTAAACCATAGAGAAAAATAAGATGTGTTGTCCCTATTTTAATTATTCTTATTCTTTATTTTGACATTACTAATTAGTGTGATAAAATAACAATGTAAAATAAAGCACCGTAAGTTATTCGGGAGATAACCTATGAAACCTAAAAATACATATAAGATTTTAGGGCCGATAGAGACGAATATTGTGGCTCGTTTGACCTATGAAAAAAAGACTATTGTTACGGCGAAAGATATGGATCAATTATTTAATCTTTCGCCGGAGGATAGAAAACAAATTGTTTTTAGGCTCAAAAAGAAAAAAATACTCTCACCAATAAAACCAGGTGTATATATTTTTTCGCCTCTTGAAGCAGGCCCCGAAGGAATGGGCGTAGATGAGTTGCTTATCCCGCCGCTTTTCTTTCCGAAGAAAAATTACTATGTCGGATACTCGACCATGTTTAACTATTACGGATTTACAGAACAGCTTTTTCAAACTGTGTATGTTCTGAATACCATTAAGCGTATGGATAAGATAATTTGCGGTTTATCTTATAAATTTATAAAGATAATGGAAAATCGTATGTATGGGATAGAAAAAATAAAAGTAAAAGATGGAGAAGTGAACATCAGCTCAAAAGAGAGGACGCTAGTAGATCTCATTTA
>JAHIPN010000387.1 GCA_018894595.1 bacterium | reverse complement strand
TCTTTCAATTTAATATGAACTAAATGATAATTATTGATTAAGAATAATGTTAATAAAAATTGAATCGATAAGGTGTCCGGATGTTCCGGTTTAATGTCCGGATGCCTTCGGAATTGCCGTCCGGATACTCCGGAATACGCACCCACTACTAAAAAGGTAATACCCATAAACATTCCACTAAATAATCTCATTTTAAACCTCCTCCTGGTAAATAAATTATATATTCTTCTTGAAGAGTTTTTCTCTCCTCAGGAAGAATATACTCATTTCATTTCTTAAAAGCAGCAATAATTGCTGGAAGAAAAGACCAGAATAGCAATTCGTTTTCCTGTTAATCTCATAATAATGTCATCCCTTTAAACAATATATAACTTAATACCGATATTTTTGACAATGTTTACAAACTCTTTTGAAATTCCTGTATCAGTGATAATAATATCAAAATCGGGAAGATCTGCAAAATGCGAAATTTTAATTTTACCGAACTTAGTTGAATCCACCAACAGGATCTTTTTATCTGAAGACTCAATAACTGCTCTCTTGGTTTCCTTCTCATAAGCAGTGGCACAGGTAACTCCTAATTTTTCAGAGACGCCTGCGGCAGAAATAAAAGACTTATTAGCCCTTATTCTTTTTATCATCTCTATCCCCTCTGGGCTTTCAAGCATCAGGGTATCACCGTGAAAATAACCCCCAGGAAATATTAATTTCCAATTCTTATTTTCATATACATTAAACAGAATATTTAAAGCATAACATATAACGGTAAGAGGCATATTTTCTCGAATAAATTTAGGAAGGTTTTCTGTAGTAGAACCAGTATCTAGAACAATTACATCATTAGGTTCTATTAGAGAAGCTGCCTTTCGAGAAATTTTAATCTTTTCTTCCAGCATTAAGGATTCTGCGGTTTGTATTAAATACTTTTCTTCATCTGTATCAATCGGAGAATTTCGTTTTAGAAAAGCTCCACCTAAAACAAGAGTAACAATATTTTCTTTAGATAATCCCCTGAGATCCCTTCTAACAGTCATTTCTGAAACTTCTAATTTTTTTGACAAATCTTTGATGTTCGCAAAACCATCAACTGATAATCTATTTAATATATAATTAGTCCGATAATTTTTACCTGTCATATCATCTCTCTCTTTTTTATGATTATAAAATTCTTGCTGAGCCGGTTCCTTTTATATTCCCTGCATTGGCTTCATCTGTGTCCAGATGAAAAGCTAATTTACTTTTTTGAGAAATCCTGATTACTACATCCTTATAAATAACGCCATGTTCTCCTGATACTTCCACCTTCACTCGGTCACCATTTTTTACCTGATAAGATTCCGCATCCTTAGGAGTCATATGAATATGTCGCGCAGCCCGAATAGCTCCTTCTGAAAGACTTAAAACACCTTTTGGTCCGATAAAAATGATGGGCGGAGAACCTTTTATATTCCCTGATATTCTGGTAGGTAGATTTAATCCTAAAAAATATCCATCGGTAATAGATAATTCTGCTTGAATATATTCTCGAAGGGGTCCAAGAATCCTTACCTTTTTAATAACTTTCATATTTGTGCCAACTATACTCACCCTCTCATTGCTGGCAAATTCCCCGGGCTGAGATAAATCACGTAATTTGGTAAGCTCATAATCCTTTCCATATAAAATATCCAAAGAATCCCTGGTTAAATGAACATGATGATTGGAGATCTCTACGGGGATAGAGAAAAGATTAGATGATTCTTCTTTCGGCTTTATTTCTTTGTAAATCGTTTCAGTTATCATATCTACAAGTTTTTTATAATCTTGCTCTTCCATTTTTTATCATCCTCAGCTTATCTATTCTTTATAATATCAGACACTTACCATCTTTACACTGGCACTACAGCCCAGACGGGTTGCCCCAGAGCGAATCATCAATATAGCATCTTCGTAAGTACGGATTCCACCTGCTGCTTTAATTCCCATTTTAGAGCCGATTGTCCTGCGAATTAGTGCAACATCATGAGCAGTAGCACCGGCGGTAGAAAAACCGGTTGAGGTCTTTACGAAATTGTAACCAACTTTTTTTACTAATTGAGAGGCTATTACTTTTTCCTCATCTGATAGTAAACAAGTTTCAATAATTGCCTTGGTAGTCGTGGTACTTCTGCAAGCCCTTAGCACTGCTCTTAAATCTTCTTCCACGGTCTTTAGATCACCATTTCTTAAAGCCCCTACATTAATTACCGTATCTATTTCAGCAGCTCCGTTTTCTATAGCATTACGAGTCTCGTAAGCCTTGGTCTTGCTGTCTGTTGCTCCCAACGGAAATCCCACAACAGCGCACACTTTAACTCCGGTCCCCCTTAATTTCCTGGCACAATAATCTACCCAGGAAGAATTAACACAAACCGTACAAAAACCATACTGGATGGCTTCTTCGCATAATTTGCGTATTTGAGCTTCTGTTGCGTC
>JAHIPN010000465.1 GCA_018894595.1 bacterium | reverse complement strand
TCTTTCAATTTAATATGAACTAAATGATAATTATTGATTAAGAATAATGTTAATAAAAATTGAATCGATAAGGTGTCCGGATGTTCCGGTTTAATGTCCGGATGCCTTCGGAATTGCCGTCCGGATACTCCGGAATACGCATACAATCATTAATTAATTGATTAGTTGGCTGATTTAACAATTTTAATCTGTCACAAATCTATCAATAAGATTTGAATTAATATCGTATACTTCAATAATTAATTGGTCATTAATAAGGGATAATTTACAAAAATGATAAGCTCTGATAAACAACTGACTATAGGGACTATTTTGAGAGCGGTGGTAGGACTGGTAAGAAAGAGGGGCTCCTCCCCCACCAGTAACTATATAGTAAATATTATTACATAAAGACCTTTCGTAATTGTGGTCATGACCGTTAAAAACTATGTTTACGCTATATTTTCAAATAAAGGGACAATACTCTGTCTAAGTCCTTTTACGTCTTCAGTATGGCCGCCAGTACTAAAAGGTGGATGATGAAAAATGGCTATAACAAATTTTATATTTTCACTGATATTTTTTAAATCATCTTCCAACCAAAGATATTGTTCTGAACTTATACTACAATCTGAATTACTATCCAATATAATAAAATGAAGATTATCTTTTTCAATAGAATACCACCGTTCATTATTGGGTAGAACGAAATTATCAAAATATAATGGTGAGTTGTTTTCATGATTTCCTAATGCAGGATAAAACTCGGCAATTTCAATTAAATCAGAAACAATTTCATTAAATATAGTCCAATGATCTGGATTTAGGCCATTTCCTACTAAATCGCCAGTATGAAAAACCACTTTAGGTTCAGTTGTTATAATAGCATCTACAATCTTTTGATGAATTTGATGGTTGGTTCTACTATCTCCGTAGATAATGATTGGTTGAGAAAGTGAAGATGAAGATTGGCCTCCGGCAAAAGAGCAAGAAGTTAGTAGGAGAATTAAGATTATAATTAAAATTGATAATATTTTTGTATTTACTTTGACCATTATTACTTCCTCCTTTTAAAACTTTGAAAATTTAATTAAAATATTAGATGGACAAATTTTACTTTCTATCACCTCCGAATTGCCTCATTAAAAATATAAACAAAAAACTATCGAGGCCTCATGTAAAAATCTAAATGAAAACATTTTAATTATTACCTAATCTCCTCTATATTTAAAGATAAAAAAGAATTACGGAATGTATGGAGAGGTAGGAGGTATCAACTTATAAATATATATTCTGGTACAATCATCCTCCGGCGCAAAGCACATCTTCCCTTTGTAATATTCAAACCCTTCACGACCTAAAAGCGTGCGATTTAATCCATAGCCAATGAATCCAATCTCTATCCTTTTTATTACTCTTCCCGTTTTAGGATCGATCCAGTCACACATACCGAATTTATCAGCATAACCGTGGAAGTATGGGAAGCCAAATTTATACCTGGCTATTTCTGCGCGAGGTTTTCTGGTATCCCCGCTGCCTATAAGCAAGTCATTTTCAACATCATAGTCAAGGTCTTGATATGCGCAGACATACCCCATTTCTTGTGCCAACCCTGGATTAATGAATGTTTCTATCACATTACCTTTCATATCGCAGACATAGAGATGTACAGTGTCCCAGTTTGCAAGATAGAGTCGGTCAACTCCGTTGGAAGCGATACCACCGATGTGATCGTCGAACTGGAACTTGTCGCAGTTGGGAAAGGGGTCTTGGGAAAGGGGTCAGGTCTTCACATTTGACATTTCTTTATCTTTTAGTAATTCTAAAACAGAATTTACCATTATTCTTATTTTATTATCCTTTCTAATCTTATCCTCAAACCTTCTTGTCGCCTGGGAAACAGCAGTATAATCCATTCCGAATATCTTGCCGATTTCCTTTAAGGATAAAGATGAATATCTTTTGACTAAATAAAGAGTTATCTGCCGATATAGATTCCCTCTTTGCTTTTTTAAAACTTCTCCTTTGGCCAGATTAAATGCTTGGGAAACTTTTTGTATAATCTCCTCGGGAGAATAGGAATACCCATATTTAGTAGTCTGAATTTCTCGCTTTTCTCCTACCGACTTGATTTTAGATTCTATCCTTTTGATAAAGCTTTCCTTCCCCAGGGCTATACCACGATAGATATCTTTTACCGGGAAATCCATAGTAAGATTTTCCAGG
>JAHIPN010000386.1 GCA_018894595.1 bacterium | reverse complement strand
TGTAAAGGTATTTACAAATGATAAAAAATCTAAAGATACCTGTAAGAACTTGTATTGGTTGTAAATGTAAAAAACCAAAAAAAGAGATGATTAGAATAATAAGAACACCTGATGGAAAAATTGAAATTGATAAGACGGGTAAAAAATCAGGAAGAGGGGCCTATCTTTGTGGCGATGTTAAATGCTTGGATATTGCTTTTAGGGAAAATAGTTTAAATAAATCCTTAAAGCAAGATGTTCCTCAGCAAACACTTGATGAATTAAGAAAGGATTTTTTAAAAAATATAGATGTAAACACAGATTGAAAACTATGATTAAAACTCAAAAAGTAAATAAAATAGTAATGTAGGGGCACGATGCATCGTGCCCACAGTAAACGGAAATATAAAAACAAAGAGGGCACAATTCATTGTGCCCCTACAATACAAATAAAGACAATAAATTTATATTTTCGTAGGACAGGCGTCTCGCCTGTCTATGTCTTTAAAAAACAAGTCAATTGGTCAATTGGTCAATTAGTTAAGATAATAATATTTGATATATTAGGGGTTATAGAACTTAGATTGGAGGCGATATACAATGAAAATGAGAGTGTATGAATTAGCTGAAGAATTAAAAATACCGGCTAAAGAACTGATAGGGTTTTTAAATAAAGAAGGAATTAAGGTTAAAAATCATATGAGTACTTTAGATAAGGATACTATCGAATTAATTAAGGAAGTTATCGATGCTGAAAAAGAGAAAAAGACAGCAAAAAAGAAAAAACAACTTAAAGTTATAAAAATTAACAAGCTTCCTAATTTAAAAGAACTTTCTTCACAGTTAAAAATTTCTTTATCAGAGATAATACAAAAAATTATACAATTTGAAACAATAAGTTCGATTGATAAGGAAGTTCCTGTAAATATTTTAAAAAACATCGCTAAGGAATACGGATACAAGATAGAATTCTCTGATAAATTAAAAAGCAAAAGCAAACTTCAAAAAAAAGATAAAACTATAAAATTAATTGCAAAACCCCCTGTGGTTACTGTAATAGGACATGTCGATCACGGTAAAACTACTCTTCTTGATGTTATTCGAAAGACAGATGTAACCAAAGGAGAAGTAGGGGGAATTACGCAACGAATTGGAGCATACCAAATTAAAATAGATAATAAAAAAATTGTGTTCATTGATACTCCGGGACATGAAGCTTTCACCACAATGAGAGCCCGAGGAGTAAAAGCTACAGACATTGCAGTTTTAGTTGTGGCAGCAGATGATGGAGTAATGCCTCAAACCGTCGAAGCAATTAATCATGCAAAAGCAGCAAATGTTCCTATTATCGTAGCAATAAATAAAATCGACAAAGCTAATGCTAATGTAGAAAAAGTAAAGAAGGGATTGACAAAATACGACTTAGTTTCTGAAGAATGGGGAGGAGAAACTCTAATGGTTGAGGTTTCTGCCCTTCAAAATAAAGGCATTGAAAAATTATTGGAAACTATTTTATTGCAATCAGAGATGTTAGATTTAAAGGCGAATCTTGATATTCCGGCAAAAGGCCTAATAATAGAAACGAAATTAGACAAGAAAAGAGGAATTATTGCTTCAGTATTAATTCAAGATGGGTCACTAAAGATTGGCGATTATTTCATTGCAGGAATATCTTATGGTAAAATCAGAAGCCTTGTTGACGACAAGGGAAAAAACATAAAAAAAGCAGGACCTTCAACCCCGGTTGAGATTATAGGTTTTTGTAAAATGCCTCAGGCCGGTGATTACTTCCAAATAGTACCAGATGACAAGCTCGCTAAAATTATAATTAGCGAAAGGGAGGATGAGGGAAGAAGTAAAATTATTAAAGAATCATCACTTTCTTTGGATAATTTATTTTTAGAGATAAAAGAAGGAAAGATAGATAAATTAAGTGTAATTTTAAAGACGGATACCCAAGGTTCCTTAGATGCTTTGCAAGAGGCAATAAAAAAGATAAAAATTGAAAATGAAGAAGTAAAAACTGACATAATACACGCGGGCGTCGGAAATATTACCGAAACGGATGTTATGTTGGCCTCTGCTTCCAAGGCAATAATAATAGGTTTTAATATTCGCCCTGATACAAATGTCCTAAAAATAGCTAAGTCCGAGAAGATAGAAATCAGATTATATAAAATTATATATGATCTAATAGACGAAATTAAGTCCGCTTTAAAAGGTTATTTAAAACCAAAAATTGAAGAATACATCTGCGGACAAGCAGAAGTTCGAGAAATATTTAAAATACCCAAGATTGGTACTATTGCGGGAAGTTATGTATTAAGTGGTAAGCTATCAAATAATGACAATGTACGAGTGATAAGAGACGGTAAATTAATATATGAAGGGAAAGTCTCTTCGTTAAAAAGATTTAAAGAAGATGTGAAAGAAGTTAATGCTGATTTTGAATGCGGAATCGGTGTGGGAAAATTTAATGATATAAAATTAAAAGACATACTTGAATTTTATACTTTTAGAGAGGTTAAAGGAAAATAATTAATTAGTCGTTAGTGTACTAGTCGTTAGTGAATAGTGAATAGTATTTAGTAAAGAAAAAGTCAGAGTATATTTGTATCGTGTGATGAAAATTTGGATTCAGAGGTAGGGGCACGATGCATCGTGCCCACCAAAGCCAAAAGACAAAGAAATAAAGGGCACAATTCATTGTGCCCCTACAAAATCACAAGGAAAAACATAATGTCATTGTCCAAGAGAAGCGAACAGTTAGAAAAATCTCTTATGAGAGAAATTAACTATATAATTTATCGTAAAATAAACGATCCGCGGATAAAATTTGTTACTATAACAAGGATAAAAGTTTCACCCGACCTGAAATATGCTGATGTTTTTGTGACTATTTTTAATGATAAAGATCAACAAAAAAAAGCTTTTAAAGGACTTAAAAATGCGACAAAATTTATGAGAGGTGAATTGGGAAAAGATTTGAAGCTAAGGTACGCACCAAAAATAAAATTTAAAATCGATGAAGACTTAGAACATCAATACAAAATATTAGAAATTATTACCGAAGTTCATGACCAACAATTAAATTTAAAGAAAGATAAAAATAATGAATAATTTCGACGAAATTACCAAAGTACTGCAGAAGAATAATAATTTTTTAATTACTTCCCATGCAAATTTGGATGGAGATGGAATTGGTTCCGAACTTGCCTTTTATTTTATTTTAAAAAAACTTAATAAGAATCCCATCATATTAAATCAGGATAGATTGCCGAAAATATATGATTTTTTACCTGGCAGTGATAAAGTACATTACTTAGAAGATAACTGTATCAACCCAAAAAGTATAGATGTGGGGATAGTGCTTGATTGTAGTAACGTCAAAAGAACTGGGAAGACATGCGGAATATTTAAAAATATAAAAACCATAATAAACATCGACCATCATAAGAGCAACGAAAACTTTGGAGGTTTAAATTACGTAGATAGTTCTGTTTCTTCAGTGGGAGAAATTATCTATGAATTTATTAATTTTATTGACCCAGATTTATTAGATGATAAAATATCCACCTGTTTATATACAGCTATAATAACTGATACCGGGTCGTTTAGACATTCAAATGTAAGTTCAAAAACATTTAAAATAGCCTCCGATTTAACATCTTTTGGAATAAAGCCATATTTAATTGCCAATAATATTTATAATAGAAATACCTATTCCGGATTAAAATTATTAGGAGAAGCCCTTTTAACTTTAGAGATGGATGACTCTAACTATGTTTCATGGCTAACTATTACC
>JAHIPN010000385.1 GCA_018894595.1 bacterium | reverse complement strand
AATCTGGATTCTATTATTATACCCAATGTATTTGATTTTAATGAAAAGTTATGGGATGTTGATGATTACAATATAGATTTTAGAGAAAAATTAGGCATTAAGGATAATGATATTCTTATGCTGCAGGCAACCAGGGTAACTAATAGAAAAGCAATCGAACTGGCTATAGATGTGGTTGGGGAAATGCAGAAAGAGGAGAACAGGAAAATACTTGAGGAAGCAAAATTATATAACGGGAAAAGTTTTAAAGAGGATAGCAGGATCGTACTCGTTTTAGCGGGGATGATAGAAACTGCAGATGATTATGTTGAGAGGCTTAAAACCAGGGCTGAAGAAAGCAATGTAGAATTGCTGTTTGTCAATAATCTGGTTGAACATTCAAGGTGTAATAAAAATAATAATAAGATATATTCCTTATGGGATACGTATGTTTTTGCAGATATAATAACCTATCCGAGTATTCAGGAGGGATGGGGAAATCAGTTCTTAGAAGGTTTATTTGCCAAAAAACCGATGTTAGTATTTGAGTATGATGTTTATAAAGAAGATATCAAAAGAAAAGGATTTAAGGTTATTTCTTTAGGGGATAAATATGAGCTTGATAAATACGGTCTGGCAAAGGTGGGGAAAGAAGTAATAAAGCGTGCTGCCGGAGAATGTATAAAATTACTTATAGATAAAGAATACAGAGAAAAGATGGTTGAAGAAAATTTCCAATTAGGTAGGGAATTTTTTTCCCATGAAAGTTTAGAAGAAAAATTAAAAATAATGGTATAATGATTTGTGGAGGTGATTTAAAATAAAGGAATATACTGTTAAAGATATCGCAAAAATCGCCAACGTTTCTCCACGGACGGTTTCCAGGGTTGTAAATGCAGAAGAAAAAGTAAAGAAAGAAACAAGAGATAAAATATTAAAAATCATTAAATCAACCGGGTACCAGGTTAATCTTATTGCCAGGTCGCTTAGAAAAAAAACAACCGGGATTTTGATGGTCTTTGTAGAAAAAAATGCGGCAAATTATATAGGAAATTTCCATAATGTTTTTATCCGGTTTTTAGATAGTGAAGCCAATAGATTAGGCTATAAGTTAATAGTTTCAAAGTCTTCAGCTTATAAAGTTGAAGAAAATAAACATGATGGTTTCTATTTGCTAAAAAATGGCTTTGCAGATGGTGCTATAATTTTTGATACTCGAGAAATTGATCGCCGGATTGACTATCTTGTGGAAAGGGATATCCCTTTTGTTATTGTCGGTAGGGATAATGTCTATGAATCTACTTCTTTTGTTAACCTTGATAATGTTAAAGCAGGTTATTTGGGAGCTGAGCATCTTATCAAAAGAGGGAATAGGTCTATTCGATTTTTTCTGGGGGATGAAAATTTTACGGTAAATCAGGACAGAGCAAAAGGATTTATTCAAGCTTGTAATGATTATCATATCAAGAGTGAATTAAGGCATATTGATTATGGAATTATGAACCCCAAATTTGCTTATGAAAAAATGAAGAATATTTTAGAAGAAGAAATCCCTGATGCCCTTTTTGTCTCCGGTGACCAGAGGGCAATAGGAGCTTATCATGCTATTCAGGAAAAAGGACTAAAAATACCCCAGGATATTGCAGTGCTTGGAATTGATAATATTCCACTATCAGAGTACTATTATCCAGCCCTGACAACGATTAGCCAGTCTGTAAGAAAGATGGCAAAAGGGGCAATAGAAATTTTGAATCAACATTTGAAAGATCCTGAGAGCTATACACACCAAAGAATTATTTTCCAGCCAAAATTAATTATCAGAAACTCTACTTAGGACAATAAAACCTTATTAAATAATCCACTCTTGTTATTGCAAAACCATATCGGAGAAGCAGTGTAATATGTCAGTATCTAAAGTAAGCCGGGAAACAATAATAAACAAACTGGGATTCCTTTATGGCAGGGATAGAGCTCAAAATATATATAAAAAAATTAACGAATTAATCGATAGATATCAGAAAAATAGTGTAAGCAAAATTCCGAAAACTGATTTTTTAAACGAAAAAGATATTGTCTTAATTACCTATGGAGATAATATTCAAGTAGCCAACAAAAACCCCCTGCAATCCTTATTTAAATTTGCCGATGAATATCTTGAGCAAGCAATAAATATTATTCATATACTACCATTTTATCCTTACTCTTCTGATGATGGATTTTCGGTTATAGATTATAAAAAAGTTAATCCGGCTTTAGGGGACTGGAAAGATATCGAGGATATAAGTCAAAAATTCAATTTAATGTTTGACCTGGTAGCCAATCATATTTCCTCTGAAAGCATATGGTTTAAAGAATATTTAAAAGGTAACCCCAAATATAATGACTATT
>JAHIPN010000384.1 GCA_018894595.1 bacterium | reverse complement strand
GTTTTTGAATTGAAACAATTTAATACCGAAAGGATATATAAAAGCCCTAGACTAAAAGGGAAAAAAACGAAGTTGAAAACCGCCTTTAAATTTCTTTTTGAAAAATTTCTAAGTGCTCTTAATCGGGGCGAGGAAGAATCTCTAATTTTTAAAGAATGGATTATTAATAGGGGTAAAAATAAGGGAGTAGATTATGTAAATAGTTATTTGCCTGAGCAGGTGGTGGTGGACTATATTGCTTCTATGACAGATAGATATTTTAATAATACTTATATAAAATATAAAAAATAATTTTACTTGAAATTTATTTAATTTCTTATTAGAAGGAGTAGGACAATATGCCTGATAGAATTGAGGTTGTGCAAGGTGATATTACCAAACAGCAGGTAGAGGCCATAGTTAATGCAGCCAACAATTCCCTTCTTGGTGGCGGCGGTGTAGATGGAGCTATCCATCGAGTGGCTGGCCCTGAGCTTTTAGAAGAATGTCGTAAGTTAAAAGGATGTCCTACCGGGGAAGCGAAGATAACTCGAGGTTATCGATTGCCGGCTAAATGGGTGATTCATACTGTAGGCCCTGTCTGGAGAGGTAGAAATTACAAAGAAGATGAGTATCTTACTCGATGTTACCAGAGTTGCTTTGCCTTAATAGAAAAACACCAGCTTAAAACAGTAGCTTTCCCTTCAATAAGCACCGGGGCATACAGATTTCCTCTGGAGCGTGCCACCAGAATCGCTGTGACCGAGACTGTAAATTTTTTAAAGAGAAACAATTTTGTAAAAAAAATTATTTTTGTATGTTTTAATAATAGAGTGTATGATTGTTATATAGCAGAATTAAAAAAGTATTCAATAAGTTTATAGTTATATACTTATTTCATATATAATGTATAATATGGTTACTACCCAAAAAGTAAACAAAATAGTAATGTAGGGGCACGATGCATCGTGCCCACAAGATACAGTAGGCAATAAACAGCAAGGGCACAATTCATTGTGCCCCTACAATATAAATAAAGACGATAAATTTATATTTCCGTACTGATTAACGGTAACTGGTCAACTAATTTAATCGGTGAATTGTTAGATCTTGTATCTGCATTTAATACTAACGACTATTCACTAACGACTAATTTAATTATAAGGGGATATTAGAAATATTGCCAAAGAATAAATACTACTATTATTCTCATCACCAAACTTCTTCCTATAAAAAAAGAAGAACTAAAAAAATAAGAATGATCATTAGCGGCCTATTTATTCTATTGTTAGCTATGGGAATAATTTATTTTAAGATCCTGCCGTTGTTTTCCGCAAAAAAAAACAACGATACTCTTCCTGCTTCAGAAGAAATTTCGAAATCAGTAGCAGAGGAGATAGAGAAGGTTCCTGAGATAGTCACAGAAGAAATTTCTCTGCGGGAAGAAATAGAGGAAGAGAAAGAAGAAGAAGAAAAAAAGGAAGAAGTAATTACCATTGATGGCAATTTGCAGGCTGGGGATACTCTTTATGAATCTTTAATCAAAGAAGGAATTTCTGCAGCTGAGATACTCAGTTTACAAGAAAAAGTAAAACCCGTAGTAGATTTCAACTATCTTCCGATTGGCAGTGAATATTCTTTAAAGTATAATCCGGATGGAAAAGTAACAGAATTTACTTATAAACCAAATCCCATTGATATTTATTGTATAGATATTTCCGCCTCTGATTCAGAAGATTTAAAAGTAACTAAAGAAGAAGTCTGCACAGAAGTTGTTCGGCTTGAAGGGAAAATTGAATATTCTCTTTATGAATCTATGTTAGAATGTGCAGATTCACCCCAGCTGGCCTTACAATTAGCAGAGATATTTGCCTGGCAGATCGACTTTCTTACCGAATGCCGGGAGGGAGACACTTTTATAATATTAGTAGAAAAACAATATAGAGGAGATTTTTATCGCTGGGAACAGATACTTGCTGCCGAGTACGAAGGGGAACTTCTGAGTAGACATACTGCCATTTTGTTTGAAGACCCTGCTGGGCATACAGATTATTATACCGAAGAAGGGGAATCTTTAAGGAAGGCTTTCCTGCGAGCTCCCTTAAATTATAAATATATCAGTTCTTATTTTTCTAAAAATCGTTTACATCCAATCTTGAGAATTTGGCGTCCTCATCTGGCTATCGATTATGCTGCTCCAACCGGGACTCCGGTTTCAACTATCGGAGATGGGACGGTAATTTATGTTGGTTGGGAAAATGGTTACGGGAATTACATCAAAATTCGCCATCCCAATAATTATGTAACTGCTTATGGTCACCTTTCTCGTTTTGCCAAAGGATTAAAAAATGGCCAGAAGGTAAAACAGGGTGAGATAATAGGTTATGTAGGATCTACCGGTTTATCTACAGGTCCACATTTAGATTTTTCTATCAGTGAAAACGGAGAGAGGGTAGATTTTTTAAAGCTTAAACTGCCGGCAGCTTCTTCAGTTGATCCTCAGTATCTTACTCAATTTAACGAAGTAAAGGACAAACTGCTTAGTGATTTAAATTACCGATTTCCCCCCATCATAAATCTTCCCTGACCTTGTTGCCAGGGTCTGATTTCCATTGCCTCAAAATTATTATCATTTATTAGTTTACCAATAAGTTTTATTTTTAAACCGGCGGCAGGAGTCATTTTTCCTTTCCAGATAGCTTTACCAGCCTCAATTTTCCAGCGGTTATTATCTAAATCCCTAAGAATAAAACTATTTTCAGGAAATTCTATTTCTATAATTGTCCCCGCTAAAAGCCCTCTTTTAGGCTGCATCCATTGCTTCTCACAAGTATAAACCAATCTATTATAGTAGGGAATTTTCTCAAAAAATATATTTCCTAAATTTTCGCTAAAGCCATTAGAATAAAGGATAGTGCCAAAAGTAATACTAACTATTAAGCTGATTAAAAGAATTGATATAAACTTAAATCGATAACCTCTTTTTGTATGGATCAAATTATAGTAGGCTACTCCAATAAATAGGACTAGAAAAATTAGCCAGAGGTAGGGCAAGCTTAAAAAAACAGTTTTTAAAAAACTATCTCCAAGATAGTGGTAGATATCCCAATCAAGCTGTTTGATGATAAACAGAACCATACTAAAGGCGAAACTACCTAAGATTATCGAAATTCCAAATATCGACCAGATAAAATAATTTTTAGTTATAAAATACCAGCGAGGTTTTGGTGTAATATTATTATCTTTTATTTTTTTAAGAACTTCATTGCTTATATTTTTCATAATTTTTAGAGTTTAATATCCTCCTTTTCTAATTCCTGCTTAAGAGATTTTTTAGCCCGGTTTATCAGAGCAGCTATAGTGCCCATCGGTTTATGCAAAATATCGCTTATCTCTCGATAATCTTTCCCTTCCACAAACTTTAAAATTAATACATCTTTGTATTTTAAAGGCAGTTGATCAATTATTTTTAAAATATGTTTATAAGTTAATTTTTGAAGGCTTGTATTTTCTACGTCCAAAGTAGATTCCAATATGTTATTTAAATCTTTATCTTCCCAGGAAACTATTTGGGGACGTACTTTTTTCTTTCTAAAAGCACTAATAGTAGTATTGTGAGCAATACTATAGATCCAGTTAGAAAATTTAAAATTTAAATCAAAGTCATTTAAGTTTTGGTAAGCTTTGACAAATACTTCCTGTAAAATATCTTCTCCATCTTCTCTGCTTATATTAGATATTTTTAAAATATAGTTAAGGAGTTTGGCCTCATAACGTTTCATTAGACATAGATAGTAGTCCTGGTTTTTCAAAGTCAGGACTACTATCTGTTCATCAGTTTTATTAATACACTCTGAACCTGTAATCATAATTTTTAATTCTTTCTACTTTTTAAGACTTGCAAATATTGTCTTTCTTTTTAAATATTGACAGATAATATTTTAAATGCCAGAGAGCATGAAATACACCTAATAGAGTCATAACAATAGAAAATTCTACATGCCAGAATAAGAAGTTAAAATTAATGGACCCAAACCAATCATAATCTCTAATAAATACCAGAATCATTCCCGTTCCGGCTGAACCGATAAAACTGATTAGCAAGAAAACGTTCCAAAATTTCTTTTCTTTACACGAACTTATCTCTAATTTTCGAGCCAGGAATTTACCGCCAAAATATATTAACAGAGCTACAAGAAAGATTTCTAAAAAATTATAATTAGGTAGTGATTTCCTCTCAGGAGACGGAGAGTCAGATACTGTTAAAGCCACGTTTGTATTGCGGTCTTCTGGGGCTGGCTGAGAAAGGTCGCAAATACCATCACCGTCGGTATCGATATACCTTTTGCATTCTCCCGGATAAGGGTCATCTTCTAAACCAAAGGGACAGTTATCCCAGGCATAGATAGATATTGAACTAAAAGCTATTAAAATAAAAATTATTGTAAGCAGCGTAGTATATTTTCTAAATCTTCTTATCATATTTTGTCTTTCATTTATAATTTATTATAATCTATTAAATAGAATATGGGAAATT
>JAHIPN010000383.1 GCA_018894595.1 bacterium | reverse complement strand
CAACTAAAAGGTCAAGTTCTATAAAGCTATCTTTGTCCAAAAGAAGGTCAATCCTTTCCCGAGCAGTAAGTTTGCCTTTTTCATGTTGAGCTTGTATTCTTTTCTCTCCTCCGGCTGCTTTTACTTTTTCTTCTCTTTCTCTTAAATTTTTCATTAATTCATCAATTGATAATTTCATTAATTTATCTTACCACCTTTCTCCAGTATTTTTATAATTCTCAACTAATTTCCTGTTTTTTATGCTGTATTAAGCTATAAACTTTATGCTATGATTTTGGGCTTTTTTATAGAGCTAAAAACTTAAAACGAAAAACCATAATTCAAAATTCAAAACCTTTTACTCGTATATCCTATCGCGTTTAGATATATTTGATCAAACTTCTTAACCTTTGGTACCTGAATTCTGAATTCTATTTTTTCTATTTATCTCTCTCGCATAATTCAACGAGAATGCCATTAGTGCTCTTAGGATGTAAAAAAGCTATCTTTGCTCCGCCAGCTCCATACCTCGGTTTTTCGTCTATTAACCTAACTCCTTCCTTTTTTAATTTTTCTAATACTTCCTCAATATTATTAACTCTAAAAGCAATATGTTGAATCCCCTCACCTTTCTTCTCAATAAATCTAGCAATAGGACCCTCCGGTGAAGTAGATTCTAACAGTTCCAATTCAGTATCGCCTAAAGGTAGAAAAGCAACTTTAACTTTCTGTTCTTCTACAATCTCTTCGCCAGCAACTTTCAACCCCAGTATATTGCTTAGAAGTTCGGTGGTTTCTTTAACACTTTTCACCGCAATCCCAATATGATCAATCTTTTCTATCATTTTTTACACCTCCCTGTGCATAAGAATGTACTAATATATTTGATAATTTCTCTACTGCAGTATAGGGATCTTCTTCCCGCTTTACTATTTTAGTTACTATCTTATTTAAAAATCCGTTATCAATAAAAGTTGAAAGTATTTCTTTCCATTGTTCCTGAATAAGGTCAAATATCTCTTTCTTGGCACTCTCCCGGCGTCTTTGTTCTAACTCCCCACTTTCCTTTAGATGTTTGATATGTCTATCAATCTCTTCGGAAAGTTTTTGAATACCGACATTGTCTGTAGCTATAGTCTTTAGAACCGGAGGACGCCATCTGCTATTTTGGTTTAAATCTAACATCATTCCTATCTCAGTAGCTAAACGTTCATGACCTTCTTTGTCGGCTTTGTTAATTACAAAAATATCTCCTATTTCCATTATTCCGGCTTTTATAATCTGGACATCGTCTCCCATTCCCGGCATGCTTATCAGTACAACTGTATCAGCTACTTTAACTATCTCTACTTCTGATTGACCTACGCCAACCGTTTCAATAAATATTATATCTTTACCTAAAGCATCTAATATCTTAACCGTTGCCTGGGTGGCCTGAGAAAGTCCCCCCAAATGTCCTCGAGTACTCATACTTCTTATAAAAACACCTTTGTCCAGGCTTAAATCCTGCATGCGAATTCTATCACCCAACAAGGCCCCTCCCGTAAATGGACTGGTGGGGTCTATAGCAATGATACCTACTTTCTTGCCCTTTTTTCTCAATATTTTGGTAAGTTTATCGGTAATAGTACTCTTGCCTGAACCGGGAGGACCAGTTATTCCTATTACCAGGGCATTTCCGGTATAATTAAAGAGCTTTTTCAAAATCTCCTGAGCTTGGCTAAAGTTATTTTCTACTAAGGTTATTAGCTTAGCAGCTGCTCTACGATCACCATTAATTATTTTTTCTACAATTTCCATTTCCATTACCCTTTGCTCGTATTGCGTATCGCGTATTGCGACTATTTGCCTAGATTTCTTGTCAGGGGACGGTTTTGACAAGGTTTTAAATTGAGCTATTTTGCCAATTTCGGATTTATCCGCTCCAAGTGTTTTGGTAATTTTTTTCAGCGGGTTCGATGAATCAAACCCCTACCCTATACGCTAAACGCTCTACGCTATTAATTATTTTACTTTTTCCTTAATAAACTTAATTATGTCACGAGTATCGGTTCCCGGGGTGAATATTTCTGCTATACCTACCTTTTTTAATTCAGGAATATCTTCTTCAGGAATTACTCCTCCGCCCATAACAATAATATCTTTAATATTATTTTCTTTTAGAAGTTCCATTACTTTGGGGAAAAGATGGGTATGAGCTCCTGATAAAATACTCAATCCAATAACATCTACGTCTTCCTGGATGGCAGTTTCCACAATCTGCTCAGGAGTCTGCCGTAACCCAGTATAAATTACTTCCATCCCAGCATCCCTTAGAGCTCTTGCTACAACCTTTGCTCCTCGGTCATGGCCATCAAGTCCGGGTTTAGCTATTAATACTCTAATTTTTTTTCCTTCCATTTTTTCATTCCTCCACTTTTTAAAGCCTTACAGACTCTTTATATTCACCAAAGATACTTCTTAAAATATCACAAATTTCGCCCAATGTAGCATAAGATTTTACACAATCTAAAATCAAGGGCATTAAATTTGCATCTGTTTTTGCAGCCTTCTCTAATAATTTTAAATTCTCTTTTACTTTATGATTATCTCTTTGCCCTTTTAACTTTTTAAGATCCTCAACTTGCCGGCGGCCCACTTCCGGATTAACTTTCAAAAGACCTTTAGGTGACCCTTCCTTTATCTTAAACTTATTAACACCTACTACTATCCTTTTGCTCTCTTCAATATCTTTCTGGTATTGATAAGCACTATTCTGTATTTCCTGTTGAATAAATCCTTTTTCAATAGCCTGAATAACACCGCCTAATTTATCAATTTTTTCAATATATTCCAAAGCTTGCTTCTCAATTTCATTAGTTAAGGTTTCTACATAGTAGGAACCGGCCAAAGGATCAACTGTTTCAGTTACTCCGCTTTCATAAGCCAATACTTGCTGGGTTCTAAGGGCAATCCTTACCGAATCTTCAGCAGGTAGAGCCAGGGCTTCATCCCTTGAATTTGTGTGGAGAGACTGGGTTCCTCCCAATACTGCCGCTAATGCCTGGATGGTAACTCGAGCAATGTTATTATCCGCTTGCTGAGCAGTTAAAGTACATCCGGCCGTCTGGGTATGAAATCTAAGCATTAAAGATTTTTCATTCTTGGCTCCAAACCTTTCTTTCATGATTTTAGCCCACAACCTTCGAGCTGCTCTAAATTTTGCTACCTCCTCTAATAAATCATTATGAGCATTAAAGAAAAAAGATAATCTTGGTGCAAAATCATCAACTTTCAATCCGATTTTTATTGCGGCATCCACATAAGCTATTCCATCCGCCAAAGTAAAGGCTACTTCTTGAACTGCTGTGGATCCAGCTTCCCGGATATGGTATCCACTTATACTAATGGTATTCCATAGAGGCATTTCTTTAAAACAAAAATCAAAGATATTGGTAATTAATCTCATTGAGGGGGCCGGAGGAAAGATGTAAGTTCCCCGAGCAATGTATTCTTTTAGTATATCGTTTTGAATAGTCCCTTTTAGTTTATCGGGAGAGATTCCTTGTTTTTCTGCTACTGCAATGTACATAGCTAAAAGTACAGTTGCTGGAGCATTTATAGTCATTGAAGTGCTGACTTTATCAAGGGGAATCCCATCAAACAACATCTCCATATCTTTTAAAGAATCTATGGCTACCCCCACTTTTCCTACTTCGCCTAATGACATAGTATGATCTGAATCATAGCCAATTTGTGTGGGCAGGTCAAAAGCAACACTTAATCCAGTTTGCCCTTGATCTAACAGGTATTTATAACGCTTATTAGATTCTTCTGCTGTGCCAAAACCGGCATATTGACGCATAGTCCAAAATCGGCCTCGATACATAGTTGGTTGCACCCCGCGGGTATAAGGGTATTGTCCGGGGAAATTCAAGTCTTTATTATGGTCAGACTCTTCTAAATCTACAGGAGTATAAAGACGCTCAACCTCTTTCCTTGAACCGGTAACAAATTTATCTTTTCTTTCAGGAAAACGTTCAAGAGTTTTCTGTAAGCCATTGTTTTCCCATTCTTTCTTTAATTGTTTAATTTTTTTCATTTCTTCTTTATCAAACATCTTACACCTCTTTCACAATAGTATCGCGTATCGAGTATCAAGTATTGCGTTTAAAACACGGTGATAAGTAATATGTAATGATTAATACGCAACAAAAAAACTAATTATTTATTACTGATTAAACGAAAAACATAATTTAAAAGTTAAAACTTTTATTTTTATAAGTAATCAAGTATCCAGAATTCAGTAGCCAGAAGTCAGAAAAATACATAATAACTCTATATATAATATAATATTATTCTGACTCCTGGATTCTGTCTCCTGGCTACTATTTTCTTTACTATATACTCGATACTCAATACTATCTTAGATTTTTCTTTCTTTTTCTTTCTTGACTCGATACTCGATACTGCTTTTCTATACGCTCCACACTACACGCTAGTTTTAATATTTTAAATTATAAACAAAAATATTTATTAAAATTACATTTATGCCAGTTATATATTCTAATTCTCTTTTCAGACTTTTTTGAATTTTTAACCCCACCTTAGGGATGTTTTCCCCATACCGAAGGACTAAACTGATATTTACTAAAATACCATCATCTTTGATGTTAATTTGGGATTTTCCTAATTTTATAACTTCTTTAAAACCTTTAAGAGTATAAATAATTATATCTAAAATTGCATTTTCGGAAACGAATAATTTCCCGTAATAACTAAAGGGTGGTCTTACTATTGCTCTCTCACCAATTTTCCTTCTACTATACCTTCTCTTATAAAATATCTCCAATGATTCTAATATATTTACCGGAAATTTTCTTTGTACTTCAATCCCAGGTAAGGGTATAACATGTTTCCCTTCTTTTAATCTAACGAATTTTGCTTCCTCAATTTCTTTGTCAGTGGAAACGTCTTCAATCTTTAATATTTTTTTAGGGGGTGGTAATTCTAAAGTTTTAATAATTTTATCAATCAT
>JAHIPN010000382.1 GCA_018894595.1 bacterium | reverse complement strand
CTCGAATAACTTTGATGACTGCAGTAGCTGTAGTAAAGGCTATCAAGGTATGCACTCAAATTGAATCTCAAATAAAATGGCCCAATGATATATTAATAAATGAGAAAAAAGTATGTGGAATACTAACTGAAATGAGTGCCGAGTTAGATATAATAAACTGGGTAGTAGTGGGAATAGGTATAAATGCGAATATAGATCATCGGGAGTTTCCTGAAGATATTCAAGAGAAAACCACTTCTTTAAAAGAAACTTCAGGCAAAGAGGTTTCACGAGTTAAGTTAGTGCAGGTCTTTTTACAGGAATTTGAAAAGTATTACGAAATATTAAAAAGAAGAGAATTTTCTTCTATTTTAAAGGAATGGAAATTATACTCCCACACTCTGGGGAAAAAGATAAGAGTAGATATGGGAGAGAGAATTATTACAGGAGAAGCTATCGACATAAATGAAAGTGGAGCATTGATTCTAAAGAAAGAAGATGGTGAACTGGTAGAAATAATTTCCGGAACTATTTTAAAATAAATTAAAAGTTTCAAAAGATTATTGCGGAGGATTTAAATAAATAAAAATGACACAAACAGAAGTAAATACAAAACAGATATCAGCCCAGAATAAAATTTTTTCGGCAGAACATAGATGGTTCTTAGAGATCTCTTCTTCTTTCTTTGGGATTCACCGCCGGACAATAAATTTTTTAAATGAATTTTATTGTTTTCCTCCTAACTTGGCGTTACTCAATGAACAGCTCAGAGAAATTGCCTTGAATGATATATGGTTTTATAAATCCCACCAAGAAGCAAATAGGGCTTTAAAGATTATAGTTAACTTCTTTAAGGATTTTTTAAATAAAGGATTAGATTACCCCAATAAAGAACGTGCTCTTAAGACTTTATTGGAATTTGTACAACTGTTGTATGAAAACCAGAATGCAGAAATTGATTTTTCTTCCCTCATTACAGAAGCGATTAATATTTTAGAGAAGACTTTAAATGATGATAAGGAAATAATTATACACGCTTCGAGCTTTTTAAAAATTCTTTCTACTCCACTTGCCCATGAAAAAATTTATTCCACCAAACTGAAATTTTTACTCCGGAAATCTCTTCAAAAGAATCTTGATTTTTGGAAGAATAATTTAGACTTCAAAGATTGGTGTGATAAAGAAAATATAATTTTCGGTAAAGATTACCATATTGCTATTTCTAAAAAAGAAAATAACATTATTAAGGAAACACAAAAAATATTAAAGATAGCCAAAGAGTGGGAAGATTTAGAAGAAGTGCTTGATTTCAGGGGGTTTACAGATAAATTGTGTGATTTTATTATGGAAACCAAACCAGAGTTAGGAAGAATTTATTTTATATTTTATCTACTTCACCTACCCATTGAGGCTCATCTAAAAGATTTTTTAATTATAGATTTAGCACAAGAATTTAAATCATTTTCCAAAGAAAAATTTATAGGGGTAGATACAGATACTCTTTTAACCAAGATATTTACCCTTTTTAAAGAATTAAGATCTAAACATATTGAAAAAGTATTAGACTGCATATTAAACTTGGGGGAAAAGATATATCAAACTCAAGACAAACTTAAAATAGATATTTTTATTGATCATCTAATTGAGTTTGGATTTATTTTTCCTAAAGTTTTAGGCATTGATCAGGAATGGCAAACCCAGGTAGAGCGAAATCATCTAAAAAATATTAGAGTATGGCTTGAGCTTATTGAATGCTCACCAAAGTCAAGCAGAAAATTAATAGCCGCTTTAATTGTAAATTTAAAGATAGGCGGCATATTTATTCGCGATAATGATCTCTTTCAAAGAGATATCAGTAAATTGCTAAATAGTAATTTTAAACCTTGTTATATTTTAATAAAGCAACTTGCCTATCTTTTTCCAGTTTATTTTAATAACATCGGAGCAGATGATAAAATTAGAGAGATTACTACTTCTTTAGATAGCTTATCTTACCGCAATGATATGCTGATACATTTTTTAAGAAAACAGACACACTCAGAAAGTAATAACACTCATATTGAACTGGTTAAAAGAATTCTCTGCTTTTGGCATGATGGTAATCCACAGCCTCTGTTAAAATATCTTCCTTTAGATGTTCAGAGTGAATTAAAGGCTTCTGGTAAGTGGTTTGACCCGGTACATACAATAGTACAAAAACTTTATGAAAAAATGCAAATTGGGCCAGAAGACTTGCTGGAAAAGGATATCAAAGAAATAGAAATAAATATTAAGGGAATAAATAAGATAGATATTTCTGACACAAAACGGGTAATGTATCTTATCGAACTGTATGCTTTATTAAAACATAAATATACTCTGGACCCAAAAGATATTATTAATGATTTAAAAAAAATATCTTTTCTTTCCTTTAAAGAAGTTGAGCGTTTAGAAAGGCATTTGAAGGAGGAAAGATATACAACTTCGATAAAGCAAATTTTTTCAATGATTTCTCATTTAAGGGGAATTATACTGGACCCTAAGAAGAGCGAAGCTCATGAGGATATCTATTATAAACGCCATATTGCTGCTGGGATTCCTTCCATGTATGGCCAATATTCTGAACCGAAATTTGAATCTCTGGGGTTGATTTTTCGATTAGAAAGATTGTCAGATTTTCTTATCAACAGATTAATTAATCAAATAAATTTGGATTATATGACTATTGATGGTTTTCATCATGCTGCCAAGATATTAGAATTATTTAAAGAAGGATTAAAACTAAATGGTATTTCTAGTGAAAATTTCAACTCAAATTTAGCCATGCTTCATTACAGTTTTAAAACATCAACCTTTTCCATGAATCAATTTGTGAACATTTTTTCTTTTCTTACCTTAAATATTAAAGATATTATAGAAAATTATTATATAAGTCCTTTCAATTCATCATTAAAAATAGTTCTATCCCAAGATATCAAAGAGAAGAAAAAAGAAGATATTTCAATGACTAATCAAGACCATATTATCTATAAGAAGTCAGAAGAATTCTATCGAAATGTTATCTCTTCTGCTTTTTTGGTCCAACATTTAGATAATTATATTTCTCGGATATTGGTAACTTTGAGAGCCATGATGGAGAAATTAAAACCTGAAGTTATTCATATGCTTCTGAACTATGACCCCAAACTGCTTATTACTTCTTTTCATCAATTAACTCCAAAAGTTGATAATCAAACATTTTTAGGCGCAAAGGCTTATTATCTTAAAAAACTTTATTCCTATAAATTTCCCGTTCCTCCAGGTTTTACCCTTACTACGGAGTGGTTTCGAGTTAGAACAGCTATAAAACAGTTTCCTGAAATGTATAAAGCAATATTAGGTATAATAAAAAATAAAGTAATAGAATTAGAAAAAATTACTAAAAAAAAGTATGGAGGTCTGCAAAATCCTTTGTTATTAGCGGTACGATCTGGAACAGTAATTTCCATGCCGGGCGCCATGGATTCAATTTTGAATATAGGGATGAATGATCAAATTGCCGAAAGCTTGAGTAAACAGCCTGGTTACGGATGGGCGGCATGGGATTCTTATCGAAGATTATTGCAAAATTGGGGGATGGCTCATGGAATTACCCGAGATGAATTTGATAAAATCATAGTAAATTTTAAAGAACTTTACAAAGTAAAAGAAAAGAAAACTTTTAGCAATGAACAAATGAAATCCATTGCATTATCTTATAAAGATCTGTTGTATAAGCATGGAGTAAAACTTGAAGAACATCCTTTTGAACAATTGATACAGGCTATTATTTTTGTATTTCAATCCTGGTATAATAAAAGAGCTCAAATCTACCGAAAAAAACTTCAAATTGCCGAAGAATGGGGAACGGCAGTAATAGTGCAAGAAATGGTTTTTGGTAATATTAATTCTGAATCCGGGACCGGGGTGATTTTTACTAAGGTACCTTTTGAAAAAAGTTCTGAAATTGTGTTATATGGTGATTTTAGCAGACGCAGTCAGGGAGAAGATATCGTATCCGGATTAGTTCATACTCTACCTGTTTCTGAATTTCAAAATAGAAAATCTCTTCGCTTAAGAGGAGATTCTTTAGAGGTGCAATTCCCTGAGATTTACCAGGAACTGCTCCGATTGGCTAAGGAATTAGTTTATAAAAGAGGATATGAACATCAAGAGATTGAATTTACCTTTAAATCAAAGAGTAAAAAAGATCTATATATCTTACAAACTAGAAATTATAATTTAGAAAATAAAGAGACGATACCGGTTTTTGCGGATCCGGCAATACATACATATTTAGCCGGCACAGGCATTGGAATTGGAAGAGGAGCCATGAATGGGATTGTTGCTTTTGACATGGAAGATTTAAAAATACTTTCGAAAAAGTATCCTCAAAAAAATAAAATTTTAATTCGGCCGGATACAGTACCGGATGATATAGCAATGATTTTCGAATGTAATGGGTTATTGACTGCTCGCGGGGGAGTTACTTCTCACGCCGCAGTTACAGCCGCTCAATTAGGAAAGACCTGTATAGTGAATTGCAGACAATTAATAGTAATGGAAAAGGAAAAAAGATGCGTTATCAACAAAACGGAATTTCGAACAGGTGATGAAATCGCTATAGATGCTCATCTGGGGAATATTTACAAAGGCAATTATCCTATCAGTTCAGAACAGATAAATTTGTTCTAAAGAAAGGGGAATAATGCAAAATGAGTATAAACCCTTACGGGAATTACTTGGGCATCAATGGCTTAGGTAGAATCGGTAAATTAACTTTATGGTATCATTTACAAGAAAACCATTTTGATGGATTTGTAATAAATGTGGGACGCCAGATAGGAAATAGCTTAGAGGATATAGTGCATCTATTGGGGACAGATTCAACTTATGGAGCCATTGAAAAATTTTTATTTGGCATAAAAGCCCAAAAGGATATTAAGATTATCAGCAAGAAGGATAATCTTTTAGAAGTATTTGGCAAACCGGTAAAAATCCTTTGCAAAACAAGAAATCCCAGAGATATCAAGTGGAGAGAAAATGGAGTAAAGTTAGTAATAGATACTACCGGAGCTTTTAATGATCCTAATTATTTGGAAGATGATAAAAAAGGAAGCCTGAGAGGACATTTATCTGCTGGAGCTCAAAAAGTAATAAACAGCGCTCCTTTTAAAATAAGAGACAAATCAAAAAAAATCCCTGAGGATTGTGCCACTCTTATTTATGGAATTAACCATACCACCTTTAATCCTAACAATGATAATATTATCTCTGCAGCATCTTGCACTACTACTGGCCTCGCTCATATGGTAAAACCATTATTAGAAAAAGAAGAAACTAAAAATATTCTTACTGCCTCGTTGTCAACAATTCACGCAGCTACTAATAGTCAAAAAGTTTTAGATTCACTTCCAGCTGCCGGAGCATCAGATCTGCGCAAAAGTCGAATGGTATTTAATAATATTATTCTTTCTACTACCGGTGCAGTAAACACACTGGAGAAAGTACTTCCGGAAATTAAGAGAGTGGGATTTATGGCGGATTCTGTACGCATCCCCATAGATACGGTTTCTCTTATAATCCTTAACCTTACTTTTCATACCTGTCTTAACGGAAAAGGTGAGCCAACAGTTAACAGAGAATTTTTAAATAATATTTATAAAGAAGCAGCACAAAGTTCACAAAAAGGTTTATTATTTTATAGTGAAGAGCAAAATGTTTCATCTGATTTTAAGGGTAAGCTGTTTGCAATAGTTATTGAAGGACATGATACTCATACCCGAACTGGTTTTATTGATCTTAAACCTGACATACTCAGGAAGATGGGACTAGATACGGATAATGAAATGAGTATTCCTGTAACTCATTCAACATTATTTGGATGGTATGATAATGAATATGGCAGTTATGTTCATTGCCTGGGCAGGCTTGCTGTCTATATAGATAATGCTTTAAGATAGAAATTATCAAGGGGGAGAGACGAACAAATCAAATAGAGAAACAACAAGTAAAATTTTTTTGACATAGTCGTTAACTTAAGATATTATATTGGTTAACAATAATTCATCAGAAAATCGGAGGATTTAAAAGTGTCAAAAATAAATATTCGTCAGATGACTTTAATCTCATTATTTGCTGCTTTAACTGCAGTGGGAGCATTCACTTCTATTCCTCTTTATCCTATTCCTCTAACTTTGCAAACTTTATTTACCCTTTTGGCTGCTATGACTCTTGGAAGTGTTATGGGAGCGTCAAGTCAGATAATCTATGTGTTGTTGGGTGTAATAGGTTTGCCAGTTTTTGCCGGTTTCAAAGCCGGGATAGGTATTTTGTTTGGACCAACCGGTGGATTTTTATTGGGATTTATAATTTCCGCTTATGTTATTGGGAAGATAATGGAGTTAAAAAAAGAAAAGAATATTTTTTATTATTTTCTGGCAGGTATAATAGGAACTATAATTATATATATTACTGGCATAACTCAATTATCTTTGGTCACAGGGATAGGAACAAAAAAAGCGATAGCAGTCGGTATGCTGCCTTTTTTACCCGGTGATATTTTAAAAATAATTGCCGCTTCCTTCATTGCCAGCAAATTAAAATTAGTAATTAAATAAAATAACTATACTAAATAAAAACAGAATGAAAATTTACTGTAAACTTTAGCGGGGTGCTTAGACGAAAAATTTGTGCTTGAGTCTTTTCTCTAATTATCCTTAATTTATTTTCTTTTTCTTTCTTAACGCGATACTCAATACACGATACTCAACACGAATAAATTAGTAGCCCCGAATAGATGGTTATGATATAATTTAATATTATATAATAGTAACCGTATGTCTTATGTTTTTCGGGGCGTAGCGCAGCTTGGTAAGCGCGCTTGGTTCGGGACCAAGAGGTCGGAGGTTCAAATCCTCTCGCCCCGACCATTTAAAAAATTTAAGAACAGGTAATCGTTAAATTTATTTCTGGAAAAAGGTATTGGTAAAGTCCGTTTAATTTAATTTTAAAAGAAATTTCGCGTTTTTTTACAAACAGAAACAAGCATCAACATTACTGGAACTTCAATTAAAACTCCTACCACTGTTGCTAAAGCAGCACCCGAAGATATACCAAAAACCATTATAGCAGTTGCTATGGCTACCTCAAAATGATTGCTTGCCCCAATTAACGCAGAAGGAGCAGCATCTTCATAATTAAGTTTTAGTAATTTTGCTAATCCGTAGGTAATAAAAAAGATAAGGTTAGTTTGGATAAAAAGTGGAATAGCTATCCATAGTATAGTTAGAGGTTTAGTTAAAATAATTTCACCTTTAAAGGAAAAAAGTAAGATTAGAGTAAATAATAGAGCAACAATAGATACTGGGGTAAGTAAATGTAAAAAATTCTCTTTAAACCATTTTTCGCCCTTTGCCTTTATTATCCATTTTCTGGAAAAATAACCTGCCACTAAGGGCAAGGCAACATAAATGCTTATAGAAAGTAGTAGTGCTTGCCAGGGAACTGGTAATTTTCCTACGCCAAGTAAGAATCCACCAAGCGGTCCATAAAGAAAAAGCATAGTTAGAGAATTTATTGCTACCATAACCAGTGTATGTCCATCGTTCCCTTTTGCCAAGAAACCCCAAACCAAGACCATTGCTGTACAGGGAGCAATGCCTAACAAGATATTTCCGGCAAGAAAACTTCTCCATAGAGGAATTTCGAGCAATTTCATCCCATTGTTTATCACTACAGTTCCGGCTCCATGAATTGTTCCTACTGCCCAATCTGCCCCAGGTGGAAGTTTTACTAAATCCATTGCCT
>JAHIPN010000381.1 GCA_018894595.1 bacterium | reverse complement strand
ATTTGACCTCTTTGAAACCCTTTATTTATAAGGCTTTCAGACCCCCTTCAGGAGTGCCCTTTTAACGCACGTAGAGTGCCTTTTTTAAGGTCTCAATTTTCGAAAATTGGCAATTTACTACCCTGTTTTTGGGTATTTTTGTCTTCTTCAAATCGGGGAACCCTTATAAATAGCCACTTTCAGTTTTTAAAAGAGTGAAATTTTAGTCAAAAAAGTGCGATTTTTGAGGGGTAAAGTACCTATTTTTTAAAATTATGCGAATAAAGGCACTTATAGTGATTTTCTATTTGAGACCCTTATTTTATAAGGGTTTGAGTGGGGTTTTTCTCAAAAAGAAGGATTTTTAAATCTTTTGTCGAATTTAAAAATATAAGGGAAATTTTAAAAAATATTTTACAGGACAGTAAAAAAGAATGAGTGATATTCTTTTAGAGAAATTGAAGGTTGAAATGAAGATTGAGCCTGAGAAGGTGGCCCTTTCTTTAGAGAATTTCATTAGAGAATATACCAAAAAATTAGAAAGAGAGGGAGTAATATTAGGATTAAGCGGGGGTATTGATTCGGCAGTTACTGCGGCTTTGTGCGTGCGGGCACTTGGTCCGAAGAAAACTTTGGCCTTAATTATGCCGGAGAAAGATTCGAAAAAAGAGCACATCCAAGATGCTCTAAGCTTTGCCCGGAAATTAAATATTGAAGCAAAATTAATTGATATCACTCCTTATCTTGAAAAACTTGGCGTTTATAAACTGTTTCCTTTGGATAAACTTCTTTCTTTAGGGAAATTAAAAGGAGCCTTAATTAGGAAAGCATATCATTTTTATGGAAGAAAGACCGGGAAGATTCCTTTTCTGGAGAGCCTTTCAGGTTTTAAGGATAAAGAATATAGCGCTTATCTAGCCAAAGGTAATGCCTATTATCGGGTAAAACATCGACTGAGAATGATATTACTCTATCTTTATGCAGAATTAGAAAATAGATTGGTAGTGGGGGCAGCCAATAAGAGTGAATATAAAATTGGATATTTTGTGAAACATGGTTGTGATGATGCCACTGATATTATGCCTCTTCTAAATCTATATAAAACCCAGGTAAGAGAACTCGCTAGATATCTAAATATCCCTTCAAGAATTCTAAAGAAACCTCCTTCACCGGATGTGATGCCAGGCCTTACTGATGATGAAGAATTAATAAGAATTTCTTACGGAAAGATGGATTTAATTTTATTGGCCTTAGAAAAGGGCTGGAAAGTTCCGGATGTAGTGAAGACCATGGAGATAGAAGAGGATGAAGTTATTTATATAAAAAAATTAATCCAAAAATCAGAACACATGCGAAAAATTTATGTGCCTAAAGCTTTTTAAAAGTGTTAAAATACTAAATTTACCTTTATTTTTTTTCAACCACAATAGTGCATTTGGTAAGTAAAGCAGCTATAGCGCCTATAGCAGCCAATATTGGAGCAATAAGAGCTCCCACGGCACCTACGGTTAAAGGAAATTCAGCAACTGATTCACCGTCTTCATTTTTAATAATTATTCTTCGGGCATTTCCCTTTTTTATAACTTCTTTAATTTTTTCAATAATATCTTCTCCGGAGACTTTAAATTCTTCTTTTTTATTTGTCATGATCCCCTCCCTAATTATTTTTTGTTGATTTTATTATAACATAAAAGGTAAAAATTATTTTAAAATGAAAATTTATTTAAAAATTATTTTTAAAAAGGAGGAAAGTATACTATAATTTTAACGTGATGATTGATAGTAATATAGAACGGAAATAATTTTTAAAGGAGAACTGTTATGAAAATTTATATTAGTGCTGATATCGAGGGGATTACCGGAATTGCCCATTGGGATGAAACTGAAAAATCAAAATCTGATTACCAGAAATTTGCCAAGCAAATGACCGATGAAGTCAAAGCAGCCTGTGAAGGAGCAATAAAGGCAGGAGCAAAAGAAATTTGGATTAAAGATGCCCATGATACCGGAAGAAATATTAGTGCAGCTGATCTTCCGCAAAATATTAAACTGGTGCGGGGTTGGAGTGAACATCCCTATTTAATGGTACAGGAATTGGACCAATCATTTGATGCTTTATTAATGATTGGTTATCATTCTTTTGGCAGTTCAAGTTCTAATCCCTTATCCCATACTCTAAGTTCCTCCACTTTAAATTATATAAAATTAAACGGAGAATTCGCCAGTGAATTTTTAATTCATGGTTATGCCGCTGCT
>JAHIPN010000043.1 GCA_018894595.1 bacterium | reverse complement strand
TCTTGACATTTCGCAGTATTAAAAAATCATTAAAATACAAAGATAATATATCAAAATCTCTGCAATTAATCAATATATTTTAATATATTTTTTAATTTTTTTTATAAAAAAAATGAGGAGAGAGCATAAGTGTGTTGAACCTGTTATTTTTTTATTGTTTTTTTTCTCTTTTTTTTCTCTAAATATTAATTATTCTGGATATTTTATTGGCCAAATACTCTGATAAATATTTGGTCTATATTTTTCAGATAAGTCTGATAATCAAAGCATTCTTCTATCTCTGATTTTGTCAAATATTGAACTACTTCCTGATCTCCCAATAAAAGTTCTTTAAATTCAGCCTTACCTTGCCAGACCCGCATAGAAATTCCCTGTACTATCCGATAAGCTTCCTCTCGGGAAAGACCTTTTTCGGTAAGGCTTAACATTATCTTTTGAGAAAATATCAGACCTTTGGTTTTTTCTAAATTTTCTTTCATTCGCTCGGGATATACATTTAAATTAGAAATAAGATTAGTAAATTTTTGCAACATATAATCGATTAGAATATTGCTATCGGGAATAATAATCCGCTCTGCAGAAGAATGAGAAATGTCTCTCTCGTGCCATAGGTTTACATTTTCCAGAGCAGTCATAGTATTAGCTCTAACTACTCGGGAAAGTCCGCAAATTCTCTCACAAATTATAGGATTCCTCTTATGAGGCATAGCTGAAGAACCCTTCTGCCCAGCGGAAAATTTTTCCTCTACTTCATAGATTTCAGTCCTTTGTAGCCCCCTTATTTCAGTGGCAAACTTTTCTAAAGAACTTGCAATTACTGCTAAGGTACCCAAATAATAGGCATGTCGGTCTCTTTGAATAACTTGATTAGAAATCTTAGCTGGTTTTAGATTTAACTTCGTACAAACATATTCCTCGACATGAAGGTCAATGTGAGCAAAGGTGCCTACTGCCCCCGATATCTTACCATAACTTATTTCTTCCTGTGCCCTCTTCATCCTTTCAAAATTTCTCTGCATTTCGGAGAACCATAAAGCCATTTTAAAACCAAAGGTAATTGGTTCGGCATGAACACCATGGGTCCTTCCTACCATCAGAGTATATTTGTGCTCTATAGCCCTTTCTTTTAACGCCTTTATCAAATTTTCAATATCTTCTATAATTATTTTAGCAGACTGTTTTAACATCAAAGCCAAAGAAGTATCTAATATATCAGAAGAGGTTAAACCTTTATGAAAATAACGGGAATACTCTCCTAAATTTTCTCCAACGGCAGTGGTAAAAGCCAGTACATCATGTCGGGTTATTTTTTCAATCTCCTGAATGCGTTCTAAAGAATATCTGGCATTACTTCTAATATTTTCAATAGCATTTTTGTCTATTTTGCCTGATTCAAACAGGGCTTCACAGACCAAAAGTTCTACTTTTAACCAGGTTTTATATTTATTTTCCTCTTCCCAGATATTCTTCATAGCCGGGAGGGAATATCTATCAATCATTATTATCACCTCTTTTTTAGTCGTTAGTATATCGTATCGAGTAAAAACCAGAATTCAGGTGTAGGGGCACAATGAATTGTGCCCTCACCATTTTATTGCCTAATATCTCTTGTGGGCACGATGCATCGTGCCCCTACATTACCATTTTGTTTAATTTTTGGGTTATAAGCAAATAATTACTGTTGCTATTTTTTTAATAACCAGCTAACCATACAACTAATTAACTTTTATTTTTTATTTAAATGATTCTTCTCTAATAATAGTTTGGCTTCTCTTGGGGCCTACAGATACTATAACTACTTTGGTTTTTACCAATTCTTCTATTCGATTAATATAAGCTTTTAATTGCTGGGGAAGGTCTCCGTATTTAGTTATCCGAGAAATATCTCCCTTCCATCCTTCCATCTCCTCATATACCGGGATACAGTTCTGTAAGATCTCTAAATTAACTGGGAACTCTTTTATTATTTCTTCATTATACTTATAAGAAGTGCATATTTTGATCTTG
>JAHIPN010000042.1 GCA_018894595.1 bacterium | reverse complement strand
TGATCTTTTGCCGCGACTGCACGGTTTCGAGCTAATGATGGCACCATATACTATCGCACATCTCAAACTAAGCTTGGCTTTCAAACAAACCGGATTTTGGAAATTTCATAGACGATTAGGTATTTACCTCACAAATTCTCTTGAACAGAGTGAAGCACAACAAAATCTTTTGTCATTTGGCTTTGCCGAAAGTATTGCAGAGGAAGCCAGGGAAGCGGATAAAATCAAAAGCGAAACACCCATTATGGTTGTTATAGGAAATCCGCCATATAGTGGAGAATCATCAAATAAGGGGGAGTATGCACTTAGGTTGATTGATAAATACAAATTTGAGGGAGATGGCAGTAAGTTAAAAGAAAAAAACCCCAAATGGTTAAATGATGATTATGTAAAATTTATCGCGTTTGCAGAAGATTTGATTATTAAAAAAGACGAAGGTATTTTAGCTTTTATTAACAATCATAGTTTTCTTGATAATCCGACGTTTAGAGGAATGAGAAATCATTTGATGAAAACATTTGACAATATCTATATCGTTAATTTACATGGCAGTAGCAAAAAGAAAGAGAAAGCCATGGATGGTGGGAAGGATGAAAATGTGTTCAATATTCAACAAGGGGTGAGTATCAATATTTTTGTAAAAAATAAAGTAAAAAAAAGTTCAGAAATTAAAATAACTGATGTTTACGGCAAAAGAGATGAAAAATTCAGTTTTCTTGACAAGAATAACATTAGTACCATTAAATGGCAGAATATAGAGCCCCAAACTCCTAATTATCTTTTTATCAAACAAGATACAAGCAATTGGGAAGAGTACAACAAAGGATTTAAAGTAAACGAGCTGTTTTTGGTGAATAGCGTAGGAATTGTTACCGCGAGAGATTCGTTTATTATTGATGACTCAATTGATAAACTAAAGAATAGATTGACCAATTTTTATAATTCTTCTTCTGAGCTTATAAAAACTGAATATGGATTATCGCAAAAAACCAATTTCGATATTAAGGGTATGCTTTCTAAAACAAGCTATGACGAGAAAAATATTCGCGTAATTTCATACAGACCATTTGATAATAGATTTGTTTATTACTTAACTGACTTTATTGAAAGGCCAAGATATAAGGTCATGCAACATTTTTTGGCTGAAGAAAACATTGGATTAGCTCTGTGTAAACAATTTAAAACGGGACAAAATTATTTTCACTGTTTTATATCAAATAGAATAATCGAAAGCTCTTATGTATCAAATAGAACAAGTGAGATTACTTCGCTTTTTCCTTTATATCTCTATTTCCCAGACGGTATAAAAACCTTCAACCTCAAAAAAGAAATCGTTGATGAAATAGAAAAAATTATTGGCAAAGTTTCACCCAAAGATATTTTTGATTATATCTACGCCGTTCTGCACTCACCAAATTATCGCGAAAAGTATAAGGAATTTTTGAAAATTGATTTTCCGCGTGTGCCATATCCGAAAGATACAAAAACTTTCAAAAAACTGGTCGCGTTTGGAACAGAATTGCGCTCTTTACATCTCCTCGAATCGCCAAAGGTAAATCAATTCATAACAACTTATCCCATCGCTGGTTCTGATACCGTTGAAAAATTAACTTATAAAAATGAAAAAGTATTTATCAACACCGAGCAATACTTCGGCAATGTTCCCGAAGTAGCATGGAATTTTTATATCGGTGGTTATCAACCAGCACGGAAGTGGCTGAAAGACCGCAAGGGGCGTGCTTTGACGAATGCGGATATCGAGCACTATCAGAAAATAATTGTAGCGCTAACTGAAACAGATAGAATTATGAGAGAAATTGATAAAGTTGTGGAGTTTTAACAGTAGAAGTATATGAAAATTGGAGTAGTATATGATTAATTTTGATGATTTGATAAAATATGAAAATGAAAATACAAGCCTGGACTTTAAAGCAATCCAGTATAAAAAAGGTCAACATGAAGATCTTATCAAGGATATTATGTCTATGGCAAATGCTGATGTCGGAAATGACCGATATATCATAATCGGAGTAAGCCATAAACCTTCCGGTGATAGAGAAATATTAAACATTAAAAAAGGGGATTTTATAGATTCCGCTATCTACCAACAGATAATTAGAGAAAATATTGAACCAGAGATAAAACTAGATTACTCTCCTTATAAATACAAAAGTAAACTTTTAGGTATTTTTAAAATATCTGGTTGCTCCGATAAACCATATACAATGAAAAAAGATTTCGGAAAATTAAAAAAAGGTGATAGCTTTATTAGAAAAGGTACTCATGAACCGAGAATGACGAGAAGAGACTTTGACATAATCATTGAAAAGAAAATAAAAAAACATAAATTTGACGGGAAGATACAGTTGAGCTTTTCTAAATATGGTTCAAGCCAAGAAATAGAGTTGATGGTAAACAGTGATAAAAAATTACCCTCTCAACGAGCTGCAGAGAAGATCAAAGGGATAATCAAAGAAAAACAATTAGCTAAAATAAAGACTCAAAATGCCGATTTCACAAAAATATCTTCTATTTTCGAATTACAAAAAAGACTAATCGAAAACCCATTCAGAGTAGCCAACCCACTCGTACCAATTCCATATGAACAAAGAACCCTGGAAGAATTGCAGAAAAACCTGGAAGAGGTTGACCAGACATACCAGGATGATGATTGTTACGAATTTTTTGAGTTAAATTCTCACAAAATAAATATTAGCATATTGAATGAAGGGGATAAATATATAGAAGATGCTTCAATTCAATTACAAATTTAAAAAATACAGGGGTTACTTATGCCAGAGAAGATTTACAAAGAACCTATAAATAATTTTACTAAAATCATGGCTGGCCCTTCATATGAATCTATGAATTATCCTAAAGTTGATTCTACCGGAACTTCTATAGTTATTTATCAGAAAATCGGAGATATAAAACATCATCTCCCTATTGATGCTTTTAAGATACCAATCAGAATTGCGTTCTTAAATCAATTGGCAGGGGAAATTATAGAAATAAAATGTAAAATATTTGGGAAAAACCTTATAGAACCTCTAACCGAAACTCTAAAAATTAAAATAATTTCTCCTGAAAGTGGATAATGGGCTTCACAAATTTAAAAAGACGAAAAAACTTGATAGACGAAAATTGCAAAAACGTAAATCAAATGGTGTATTGTTGATATACTGGCAATACGATGAACCAATTAACCCAAAAGCCTTTGCTAAAAAATTAAGACGGGGTAAAAGGAGAGTGTATGGGGTCTTGAAATATAACAAAAGTTATATTATCTTTGCAGCATGCCCAGGCCATTACGGATATAATTTTCAGGAGCAATTTATTACATCACTTTCAGAAAAAATACTATACAAACGATCTTTCTTGATATCAAAAAAATGGGGGGGATGTGAAAAGTGATATTGCAAGACCTGACCCTTTAGTATACTTTAGTATATAGATAGACGTCCTAAAGGAAGAACTCGTAAAAGGGAAAGCTAAACCATAGAAAAAAATAATATGTGTCCGTATTTTAATTAAAAAAATGAGGGTATTCAAAATGTATGAATTAAATGATTTAATCATTCAAATGTCTTTTTCAATTTATTCAAATCCTGGAGTATATGCTCTATTATTAGGCTCGGGAATTTCTCGTTCTGCTGGGATATTAACTGGATATGAAATTACTTTAGATTTAGCTTCTAAGCTATCAACAATGATAGAAAAAAAAGAAATAAAGGACGTTTCAAAGTGGTATAAAAATTATTTTAAGGAAGATATGAATTACTCAAAAATAATTACTAAATTGGCAAAGACCCGTTCTGAAAGATCAAATTTATTAAAACCCTATTTCGAACCTACCGAAAAGGAAAAGGAGGAAGGAAAAAAAATTCCAACCAAAGCTCATAGGTCAATCGCTAGGTTAGTTAAATATGGTTATTTACGAATGATACTAACTTTAAACTTTGACCGATTGATGGAGGAAGCATTAACTGCCGAGGGTATAAATCCACATGTTATTAGTTCAGTAGATTCAATAAAAGGCACTCCTCCACCTATTCATAGTAATTGTATACTTTTAAAAATACATGGAGATTACTTGGATTCTCGAATTAGAAATACCGTTGAAGAATTAGAAAAATACCCAAATAAATATAATAAATACCTTGATCGAATATTTGATGAATATGGTTTAATCATTTGTGGGTGGTCATCTGATTATGACATTGCCTTGAGAAATGCGCTGCAAAGAATAAAAAATAGACGTTATTCAGCGTATTGGGCGATAAAAGATAATTTATCCCAGACTGGAAAAGAGCTGTTAAATTTCATACGAGCTACTGAAGTACCAATCAATAATGCTGACCAGTTTTTTTCGAATGCACTGGATAATACTGAAAGTTTAATGAAATTTAAAAAACCTCATCCATTAACTAGTAAAATTGCTGTCGAATCAGTTAAAAGGTTTTTGTCAAAAAATGAATATATTAAATGTCATGATTTAGTAAAAGAAGAGACAGAAAGGGTCCATAAATTAATAACCTCTGAAAAATTCAATGTTGGAGTAAAATGCGAAAAGGAAGTATATCAAAATAGAATGCATGATTATGAATCTGCAATAAATGTTTTGCTTCCAATCATGAATACTATTACCTATTTTGGGAGTGGCAAATACCTTGAATTAATAACGAGTACAATTGAAAGATTATTACCAGGAATGAATTATCGATATCAGAGTGGACTTCATTGGTTACAAATTTATCCTGCATTGCTTTTAGAATATTCAATTGGAATAGTTGCTCTTTATGCAAAAAATTTTGAAGCCTTAACAAATCTTTTTTTAAAGCCTAGCTATATAGAAGAGGATGAAAGAGAATTAGCTATAGAATCATTAAATGTAAATTATGTTTTTCAAGGCAATTATTCTAATTTTATTCCATACAAAGAAGAAAATAGAATATCTCGAGCTAGCGATTATTTATTTGAGTTATTTCAAAAAATTTTAAAGAGTGATATACCTGAAGAAGTAAAATATGAAGAAAATTTTTATATCTTTGAATATTTAATTGGAATAATTTATTTAGACAAAAGAAATCCTGGATCAGAAATAGAAAATACAGGATTTCCAATTGGGAGATTTAGTTGGAAATATTTTGGGTGGGGAGCTAACAAAGAGAAAGGAAGAGTCATTTTTGGACAATTCTTTGAAAATTATTTGAAAAAATTATTAGCAAAAGGCTTTTTTAATGAATCAGAAGAACGATTTAATAAATTAAGACAATCATACGAAGATGCTTTGTCAAAATTACATAGGTAGTTTTTATTATCTAATTTATAATTTACAATCTATATTTTCCCTGCTTACTCCTCTTGAAAATAAATGGGCACATCCAATTTTCTTAGAAAATTAATATTTTACTTTTAAATTAGATAAATAGGGAAGGTGTGCTAAGTCAATAATTC
>JAHIPN010000380.1 GCA_018894595.1 bacterium | reverse complement strand
TAGACTGGCTAAGAGAGCAAAAACATGATGTAATTTATGTTGTGGAAAGCTCTCCAGCGATAACTGATGAAGAATCTTCCAATAAGATTAGATTAGTAAAAGAAGTATTAAAAAAAGTAGCCTATCCCCTTTTTTCTTCCTCACAAAATACTAAATGTTCCTGTATATTTCCCGATCGGCAGACTATTTCTTTCCCACATTTTGTATTTTGTTTCTTTGCTTGCATCTCGCACCTTGCATCTATACGCTAAACTCAAATTCCCAATACCAACAAATTCAAAGGGATAAAATATACTTCCCCAAAATCATAACTCTTTTTACCAATAAAATCTTTAGTTACCACTAATCCCTTCTGACACCTCTCTCCCTTTGTCTTCATAAAATTTTTCATAACTGTTGGGACTTTCTCTCTAACAAAATTTTGGTATTTAACCTCTATCGGAAAGATTTTATTTCCCTTTCTTAGCACAAAATCTATCTCTGCTCCATCATAAGTACGATAGAAAAAGAATTGCATGGATTCCCCGAATAAATAAGAATTTGCTTTCCTTAAAATATTAAAAGTCATATTTTCTACTAAATGCCCAATCTCATTCGGATTACCGGGTAAATTAACCAATCCAATACACGCATTACGGAATCCTGTATCCAGGAAATAGCTCTTTCTATTTTTCCTTACCGCTTTTCTCTGATTTTCAAAATATGGTTGCAGGAGTTCAATGACATAAGTTTTTTCTAAAATATTTATAAAATTCTTTAAAGTAGGGAAGGAAATCTTCAAATTTCTACAAAGCTCCTCAAGATTAACTAAACTTCCTATTTGGTAAGCAAGAAGCTCCATTAAGCCGGAAAAAGCAAAATGTTTTCCTATTTTTAATGTTGCGATGATATCTTTTTCTATATAAACCTGTTTTATATTCCTTAGTATCATTTCTGCTTTTAACTTATCTTTCTTTGCTACACCCGGATAGCCGCCCCTCAAGAGATATTCATTAAATTGAATCACTATTTCATTCTTATAGAAATCTAAACCAGAATATATTTTCTTCAATCCCTGGTAATCATAACTAAAATCTTGTTTATGGTTAATAAAATATTGAAGAAAATCTTCCACCTTATTTCCTGCTTCAGGTAAAAATTTGGATAGGGTTGCTGAAGCCTTTAAGGTTAAAATTTCCTGGAAAGTAAGGGAGTGGAGGTGAAAATTTACTACTCTACCTAATAAGGACTCACTGACACCTTTACTCAATTCCAAACTCGATGAGCCGGTAATTATAAACTTATAATCCTTATTTGAGTCATAATACATCTTCAAGATTTCAAGTATTAGTGGTGCTTTTTGAATTTCATCAAAAAATATAAAAAGTCTGCCTTTTCCCGCCTCTGTTCTTTGTTGCTGGATAAAATAAAATACTGATTTTGGGTCTTGTAAAACCAGATTACGCAAATCTTGATCATCAAAAGAAAAGTAAAAGATATTTTCCGGGTACACTTTTTCTTTATGAATCAAATCATAAATTATCTGTTGAACTAAGGTAGTTTTGCCTACCTGTCGAGCACCTTTGATAACAATAATTTCCGGTTCATCTATCCAATTTAAGATTAATGGCCTAATTTTTCGCGGAGCAAGCCCGGTAAGCCGCCATCCTGGTTGACTTCGCCAGGGATTCTGGAGCGAAAAGATATTTTCCATCAAAAATTCCTCCGGTTAGGGGGTCAGGTCTCCACATTTGACATAAGTCACTCTTAGATTAATCAGTTTACGTACTTATGTCAAATGTGGAGACCTGACCCCCTCTTTTTTATTAAATATTATATATATAAATTACCGTAATGTATTGAACTACTATTAAATTATATACGTTATTAAATAAAAAATCAAGCATATAAAAGGGGACAAGCTACTTTTTGTATTTTCCCCCGACTGGTAGACTGTTTTTGCATTTCCTGTGTTTTCTTAACTAACGACTATTCACTAACGACTAACGACTACTCCATCTTGCATTTCTTTCCCTCACTAAATACTAAATACTAACTATTCACTAACGACTAATCTACCCTGCATATTTAACTTGAAATATTAAATATTAAGGGTTATAATAATATCATAAAAAACAAAGTAAAGCATAGAAGAGGATACGAAACTATATGAAACTAAAAGCTCGAGTATTAGAAAAAACTATTCTTAAAGCAATTAAGACTTTTCCGGCTATCGTGGTTACCGGTCCACGCCAATCAGGGAAGACCACTCTTTTTAAAATGCTCTTTTCCAAAACTCACACCCTGGTGAGCTTAGAAGACCCCGATATAAGAATCCGGGCGAAAGAGGACCCCATAGGTTTTTTAAATCAATATCGCCCGCCTCTGATTATAGATGAAATTCAATATGTTCCCGAATTATTATCCTATATAAAAACCAGGATAGACGAGAACCGCAAACCCGGTCAATGGTTATTTACCGGTTCACAAAATTTTACGCTTATGCATAATATTACCCAATCATTGGCCGGCAGGGCAGCAATCTTATTTCTTTTGCCTTTTTCCCTCTCGGAAAGAGTTGATAATGCCCGTGATGCTCAGGATATTTCCACCTGGATAAAAAGACTAAATCTAACCAATAAATTTAACCGGAAAATTTCTCTTAACGAAGTCATGATGCGCGGATTTTTCCCCGAAATTGCTACTCACCAAAAAGTGGATAGAAAACTTTGGTGTAGTT
>JAHIPN010000379.1 GCA_018894595.1 bacterium | reverse complement strand
TCGCCGGAAAAAATTGAAGAAAAAGTGAAGACAATGATAACTGATACCCAAAAAATAAGATTGAATGATCCGGGACATCCGGATATTTGTGTTGTGTTTACTTATCATGAGATATTTAATCCGGAACAATCTGAAGAAATATCTGCCGGATGCAAATCAGGAAAATTAGGATGTGTAGAATGTAAAAAGAGATTGGCTCAAGCCTTAATAAATAAGTTTGATGGTTTCAGGGAAAAAAGAAAATATTATGAAAAAAATCCGAAAATAATTAGAGAAATTGTAATCGAAGGGAGCAAAAAGGCAAGGAAAACAGCTAAACAGACTCTCGATGAAGCAAAGAAAGCCATGAATTTGGATTATGAATAATAAAAATATAGACTTTAAGATAAATATTAATGATTCCGATAGTTCTGTAAATGAATTATTAAGAAATGTAAAAGAAGACATCGTAGATATTGAACTGGTACCCATTACCGAAATAATAGATCAGTATCTAAAATATGTTATTCAAAGCAAGAATACTATCGACTTGAGCATTGCCGGTAAAACAATAACTGAAATAGCGATAATGTTGAAAATGAAATCAGAAAATCTTCTTCCTAAATTGGAAGTTAAAAGCAGTGAAGAGGAAGATGATGAATACAATGATTTTATAATTTCAAAAGAAAAAGAGGCATATCTTCAGGAATATGACAAATTTCAAAAAGTGGTCGAATATTTAAAGGAAAAAGAAGGAACGCAAAATAATATTTATTTTCCGACGATAGAAACCAGTGATGAAGAAGATAATGTGGAAATTCAGAAAGTTGATTTAGCAGACCTTTTAACTTCTTTGGAAAAAGTATTACAGAATATAGAAAAGAAAGATTTTATACCCTTCAAGAAAAGAGCTTTTACTGTAGCTACCAAGATGAAAGAAATAATTAATCTATTGAAGGGTAGTAAAGAAGGGTTGTCTTTCGATTATTTCATGGAAAGAGCTCAGAGTAAGTTAGAAATTATTGTTATTTTTCTTGCCTTATTAGAACTTATATATTTAAAAAAAATAAGATGCCACCAGAATAAAAGTTTTGATAAGATAATATTTAATCTGAAAGGAGGTGCTTTAAATTTAAAGAAGAATTAAAAAACAATCCCAGATGGGGGAATATAATAGAATGCTTATTACTTGTATCCAACAATCCTTTAACCCTTGAAAAGATAAAAGAAGTTACCGGTCTTGAAAAAAGAAGGAGTAGATTGATTATTAATGAATTAATCTCTAAATATGACGGTGATAGTGGGCCATTTAGAATATATGAAATTGCTGGTGGATATAAACTGGGAACCAAGCCCCAATACTCTGTCTGGGTAAAAAAAATCTTAGAGAATAAAAGAAAGCATCAAATTTCTAAAGCGGCCCTGGAAACACTGGCCATTATTGCTTACAATCAACCAATAACCCGTTTAGAAATTGAAAAGATAAGGGGAGTAAGTTGTTCAGGAGTCTTATTTAATTTATTAAAACATAAATTTGTAAAAATTAGCGGGAGAAAGAAAGCTCCTGGAAATCCTTTACTTTACAAAGTTACGGACTTTTTTTTAATGCATTTCGGCTTAAAAAAAATTAGCGACCTTCCTAAACTAAGCGAAATAGGGATTAAATGACATGATTGAAAGACTGCAAAAATATTTGGCGGGAGCAGGGGTTGCTTCCCGAAGAAAATGTGAAGAACTTATCCTTCAGGGACAGGTACGGGTAAATAACTCTGTCGTTACTAAGTTGGGAACCAAGGTTGACCCTCATAAAGATATTGTTGAAGCAAATGGTAAATTAATAAAATATAAAGAGACAAAACAGTATTCTTATATATTGTTAAATAAACCCAAAGGATATTTAACTTCTTTATCTGACCCTTTTGGCAGACCAATTGTTTTGGATTTATTGAAAGGGGTGAAAGAAAGAGTATACCCGGTTGGCCGTTTAGATTTTAATTCGGAAGGACTATTAATCCTTACTAATGACGGTGAATTAGCCCATGCTTTAACTCACCCTGCAAAAGAAGTAGAAAAGGTTTACATTGTTAAAGTGAAGGGAATTCCCTCTCCTGAAAAATTAAAAATCTTATCAAAAGGAGTTGTCTTAGAAAATAATTATAGAATATCACCCTGTAATATTTATTTGTTAAAAATTACTAATGGAAATGCCATATTAAAAATAAAAATAAGAGAAGGGAAGAAAAGGCAGATTAGGAAAATGGCTGAATATATTGGGCATTTTGTATTAAAATTGAGAAGAACTCAGTTAGGGCCAATTTCTTTAAAAGGTGTGAAACCGGGAGAATACAGGTATTTAAATAAAGAAGAAATTAAAAGTCTGAAGAAAATAATATAGTAGTTATATAGTATATAGTATCGAGTATATAGTAGCATCACGGCGTTGCCGTGATGAAGCCAGAAGAAATTCGTATATCGTATCTCGTGAATCGTATCTTGTGAAGAAGTAGAAGACAGAACAATAAGTTACCTAAAAAAGAGAGGAGAAAGTTGGGGCTTGATTCATCAAGCCCGCTAAAATAAATTACCAAAAACCCGGGTCGGATAAATCCGACCCCTACATCAAAAATAATACTTTATTTTATAAAGAGCATATGCAATACTCCCCTACTTTTTTTTCTCTCTTTTATTTTCTTTACTATATACGAGATACGAAATACGATATACTAATTATTCTATACGCTAAACGCTGTACGCTCTACGCTAGTTTTATTCACTAACGACT
>JAHIPN010000378.1 GCA_018894595.1 bacterium | reverse complement strand
TACCAGTCTTGCGCATTTACTAAATGAGATATCACTAAAAGAATGTTTTCATATGCTGAAGAAGGACAAAGCACCCGGTCAGGATAAGGTAACCTATGAGGAATACGGAGATTACCTTTTTACCAACATACAGAAATTAGTAAAGAGGATGAAAGCAGGCAAATATTATCCGCAACCGGTAAGAAGGGTCTACATTTCCAAAGGGGAAGGTAAGAAAAGACCCCTGGGAATACCGGCACTGGAAGACAAGATAGTACAGATGGGGATAACCAGAATACTAAATGCCATATTTGAGCCGAACTTCCTGGACTGTTCCTATGGATTCCGAACCGGAAAAAGTTGTCATCAAGCATTAAAACAGTTAGACAACAGCATAATGACCAAACCGGTAAGCTACATAATAGATGCGGACATACGCAGCTTTTTCGATAATGTAGATCATGACTGGATGATGAGGATGCTTGGAGAAAAGATAGCGGATAAGAATTTACTGAAGATCATAAAGAAATTCCTTAAAGCAGGAGTAATGGAAGCAGGAAAGCTATACCAGACAGAAGCAGGGACACCGCAAGGGGGAATCTTATCACCGATCTTAAGCAACATCTACCTCCACTATATACTTGATTTATGGATGGAGAAGATAGTAAAAAGGAATACATCCGGATATGTAGAGCTGTTGCGCTATTGTGATGATTTCATAGTCTTAGTGCAGTACAAGAATGAGGCGGAAAAGATATTAAAAGAGTTGGAAGAACGGCTAAACAAATTTGGACTTGACCTGTCTAAAGAGAAGACCAGACTGATTGAGTTTGGAAGGTATGCGAAAGTAAATGCGAAAGACAAGAAACCGGATACCTTTGATTTCCTGGGATTCACTCACTTTAGTGATAAGACCCGAAAAGGCAAGTTCAAAGTAGGTAGAAAGACCAGAAGGAAGAAGTTTAACACAAGCTTGAAGAAGATGAATAGCTGGCTAAAGGCAATAAGGAACAGGGTTAAAACCAAAGTATGGTGGAAGATAGTATCTGCCAAATTAAGAGGACACTATGAATACTACGGTATAAGCGGTAATGGTACTGCAATCAAAGACTTTTACCAGTTAACCCTTAAACTTATATTCAAATGGATTAATAGGCGGAGCCAGAAGAAGAGCATGAATTGGAAACAGTTCATAAACTATCTTAAATACTATCCGCTGCCTCTACCTAAAATCAAACATAATATCTATATCTTTAATAGTATATAAGTGAGTATTAGTGAAGAGCCGGATGTGGGAAAACTACAAGTCCGGTTCTGTGAGGGGTGAGCTATCATTTAACTATGGAACAAATATTGTGACACTTCCAAAGGAAACAGGAAGCAAACAGGGAATACAAAGTCGTTCCTAAGGTTGAGAGACACTCATCTACTCGACATTGCGTATTGCGTTTGTTTTCCCCTCACCCCAACCCTCTCCCGCCAAGGGGAGAGGGAATGTACCCTATATACTATTTTAACGAAATGCGATATTTTCCCTTGACATTCCCTATATATGGTGTAATACTATAAATGTAATCCTATATTTAGGGGTGCAAGATGAAATGTCCTTTTTGTGGTTATTACGATACCGGGGTAATTGAATCCAGGCACATAGAAAATGAATTAGTAGTCAGAAGAAGAAGAATTTGTAAAAAATGTAATAAAAGATTTACTACTTATGAAAGAATAGATTTAATTCCCCTGATGGTAATAAAAAAAGATGGTCGGAGGGAACCTTTTTCTCGGGAAAAGATTACCAACGGCATTATTAAGGCCTGTGAAAAAAGACCAGTTAGTATAGAGACTATAAATAATTTAGTAAACAACATAGAAGAGACCATAAAAAGTGAAGGAGTGAATGAAATTAAGAGTAATCTAATTGGAGAATTGGTTATCTCCAGATTACGAGATTTAGATGAAGTAGCTTACGTAAGATTTGCCTCGGTATACAGACAATTTAAAGATCTAAGCAGCTTCGTAAAAGAAATAAGGAAGATTAGCAAATAGAATAAATAATTTAACAACTATATTTTATATTGAGGTTTTAAAATGATGCAGACCATTAAAAAGAGAGAAGGCCAATTAGTAGAATTTGATAAAAAGAAGATAACCGAAGCTATTTTTGCTGCTATGTTAGTGGCAGGAGAAAAAAATAAAGCTATATCAGAAAAAGTAACCAATCAGGTAATTATAAAATTAGAAAAAAAATTTAAGGATAAGGTTCCGCAAGTAGAAGAAGTTCAGGATGTAGTAGAAGAGGTCTTAATTAGAGAAGGCATGGTAAAGGTTGCTAAGGCCTATATTTTATATCGGGATAAAAGGAGTAGAATTAGAGGGGACTTAAAAGTTAGAAAAAAGGTAGAAAACCATAAAAGCACAACTGATCTTTCTCTGTTAGTTTCCACTCCAACCTCTGAGAATATTTTCCCCTGGGATAGGCAGAAAATTATTCAAGCTTTGGTTAAAGAAGCGGAGCTGCCTTTAAATATTTCTACAAAGATTGCCAAGGCAGTAGAAAAAAAGATAGTCGATTTAAGCTTAAGCGAGATTTCCACTTCTTTGATTAGAGAATTGGTTGACAATGAGCTGTTTACCAGAGGATATGAACATAAGTGGAGAAAACAAAAGATTATCGGGATGCCTACCTTTGATTTAAAACAATTATTTTTGTCTAAGAGTAAAGAAAATAGTAATATTGGAACCAATAATCCGGAAGCTATAAATTTGACCATTGCCGAAAATACTATCAAACAATATATGTTGCAGGAAGTTTTTTCCAAAGAAGTAGCTGATGCCCATTTGAAAGGCTGGATTCATATTCATGATTTGGGCTACCCGAGAATCTATTGTTCCGGTCATTCTCTCGAATTTTTAAAAAAATATGGTCTTGAGTTGGAAAATTTAGATACCTCTTCCGCTCCGGCCAAACATACCAGAACCTTAACCGGGCATTTAAACACTTTTCTGGCTTCTATGCAGGCCTATTATGCGGGTGCTTTAGGTATTGGTTATTTAAATATCATGTATGCTCCTTTTTTGGTAAATCTGCCTTTTAAAGAAATAAAACAAGAAGCCCAATATTTAATATTTAGCGGTTCGCAAAACGCCTTTTCAAGGGGAGGACAGAGTCTTTTCCTGGATTTCAATGTTCACCTCGGTATTCCGCACTACCTTAGAAATATACCGGCAATCGGACCGGGAGGGAAATATACCGGAAAAAATTACGGAGAATACGAGAAAGAATCACAATTATTTTTAAGGGCTTTAATGGAAGTTTGGAGAGAAGGGGACTACCACGGAAAAGTTTTTGCGTTTCCTAAAATGGATCTGCACATTGATAGCAAATCCTTCGATGACCCTAAGCAGAAAAAGTTACTGAAGTATGCCTGTGAAATAGCCTCCGAGAACGGTTCGCCTTATTTTATTTTTGATAGGGAAGATATAAGCCTGGCTGCCTGCTGCCGATTAAAGACCGAGATAACCGATCAGGAAATGATACAGTATCCGGAGAAGTTAAGATTTGCCGGAATACAAAATGTTACTATTAATCTACCTCAATGCGCCTATAAAGCCTTCCCTAACAATAATATTTCCGAATCTTCTCTTGACTTTAATGATGAAGATAATTTAAAGTTATTTTTCCATAAAATCGATCAGGCTTTACGCTTAGCAGTTCAAGCCCATTTACAAAAGAAAAAATTCTTAAAGATGATGATGGAAGATCCCAGCGGACCTTTATGGCAAATAGGCAAGATAGCCCTGGATGGCAGGCCTTACGTAAATTTAGATGAAGGAACTTACTTAATAGGATTAATCGGATTGAACGAAGCAGTCCAGCATATTAGCGGCAAACAACTACATGAAAGCGAGGACATTTTTAAGTTAGGGTTAAAAATCGTATCCTTTATGAGTTTAAAGTGCAGAGAGTACGGTGAGAAGTTCAATTTAAAATTATCTCTGGAGGAATCTCCCGCTGAAAGTGCAGCAGGAAGGTTAGCTAAAATCGATTTACAGGAATTTCCAGATAGTAAAAAAGTTGTAAAAGGAAATTCCAATGGAGACGAAAGTTATTATACCAATAGTATCCATTTTGCTGCTTCAGCACCGGTAGATTTAATCACTCGAATTATTAAACAGAGCAAGTTCCATCCTTTAATAAAGAGCGGGGCGATAATTCATGCCTTTGTAGGAGAAAGCCGGCCTTCACCGGAGAGTATCTATAATTTAGTTAAAAAAGTTTGGGAACATACCCAGTGTTCCCAACTTACTATTTCACCTGAGTTTACCATATGTAATACCTGCAACGAAGTTAGCAGGGGATTACAGGAGAATTGCATTGGTTGTGGAAGTGAAGATGTATATGGAGTAACCAGGATAATGGGATATTATAGCAAAATAACTAACTGGAATAAAAATAAGATCGGTGAACTAAAAGACCGACATTCCGGAAATTATAAAGTTAAAAGTAAAATTTAGAAGAGAGTAAAATACTGTGCAAATAAAAATATTCTGGCAAAAAAATTGTCCTCATTGTCCGGAAGCTAAAAATATAGGGACACAATTAGAGAAAGAGATAACAGTTCAGTATTTTGATATAGATACAGTTGATGGTCTGGCGGAAGCGAGTTATTATGACATTGCCTCCACTCCTTCTATGGTAATCTTAGATAATGATGATAATGAGATTAAGATATGGAGGGGAAAGGCTCCTGGTATAGAAGAGATTAGAGAGGAAGCAGCAATTTGAATATTA
>JAHIPN010000377.1 GCA_018894595.1 bacterium | reverse complement strand
GTTCTTTTGTTAATTTTTATACTACCTTTGCCAGGGACTAACCAAACTCTGGCAATTGAGGATTTTCTTCTTCCGGTACCATAACTTTTTGTCTGTGACAAGTATTTAACCTCCTTCTTCGTGCTTAGTTAATTTTTTCTATTTTCTGAGCTTGATGGGGGTGTTCATTCCCCTTGTAAATCTTTAACTTTTTAATCATTGCTCTACCTAATTTTGTATGAGGAATCATGCCTTGGACTGCTTTTTTCACCACTAATTCCGGTTTTTTCTTTAATAATGTTTCCAGAATAACACTTTTTAAGCCTCCTGGATAAGAGGTATGATATCTGTATATTTTCCCTTTGAGTTTATTTCCGGTTACTTTTATCTTTTCAGCATTTATAACCACTACATAATCACCTAAATCCATAGATGGAGTATAGGTTGGTTTATTCTTTCCTCTTAATATTGTAGCTATCTGGGTAGCCAATCTTCCCAATATTTCTCCTTCTGCGTCAATTAGATACCATTTTCTATCAATATCTTCTGCTTTTGCACTGTAGGTTTTCACTTTATTCCTCCCTGCCTAATAATTTCATATGTAATTTATTTTAAAAAAATAAAATAATTATCGATTCACCTTAAAACACTATTCTTTTATTAGAAAATAACATAATAAATTGTAATATAATCAAGCGATGATGTCAAGCGATAATTAGTATTTAGTGAATAGTGAATAGTATTTGGTTAAATAAAATACAGTAATAAGTTGCAGGTTTCAGGTTTCGAGTTACAAGTTACAAATTTATAGAAAGCTCAAAGTGTATCGACATACGCCCCTTTTTCATAGACAGGCGAGACGCCTGTCCTACGGGAAGGCTGGGGGGATGTTTTCGCATCTTTAGCATTCGTATTTCCGCAATTGTTCCCCGCGCCTACACGCTACCCGCTGTACGCTATACGCTAATTAAATACTAACGACTATTCACTAACGACTAATTAGTATTTTACTTTCATTAAAAATAGCCCTTTGGCGGGGACAGTTTTACCTGCCATTTTTCTATTTTTAGCTTCCAATATCTTCTTTATCTCCAAATAATTTATCTTCTCATTGCCTACTTCCAAGAGAGTACCAACAATGGTGCGAACCATTTTATATAAAAAAGCATCTGCCTCAAGGCGAAAGCAAAATATATTTCCTTTCTTGATTATGTTTATATTTTTAATGGTCCTTTTCCAATTTCCAATCCCACTCCCCGAACAGGCAAAAGATGTAAAATCATGCTCCCCCTGCAAAAATTTACTAGCTTTTTTCATCTCTTCTAAATTTATACTCTTATAAACACAGTATACATAATTTCTTAGAAAAATTGGCAGATAGTTATTATTTTGATTAGAATTTAAAACATAATAATAATAAATTTTACTAACTGCACTATGGCGGGCATGAAAATTATTATCTACCCTTTCTGCTTTTTTAATCCTAATATCTAAAGGTAACATACGATTTAAAATAAAAGGTAATTCCAGTAAAGGGATAGAGCTGTTAGTTTGAAAATTTGCTACTTGACCCAGGGCATGCACTCCCGCGTCAGTCCTTCCAGAACCGTTAAGTGATATTTTTTCTTGGGTAATCTGAGATATTTTTTCTTCTAAAATTCCCTGTATGCTTAGAAAATCTTTTTGCTTTTGCCAACCATAATATTTAGTTCCTTCATATTCTATGGTAAGTTTTATATTAATCATTTTTTTCCTCTTCACGATATACGATATACGACATACGATATACGAATTCAAAACATTACACTCACCGTAACGATGATAACAACAGTTAGAGCAAGGGTTAAAATATCAGTTTTTTTGATTTTTAGTTCCCTATAATGAGTCCTACCTTCTCCCCCTCTATAACATTTGGCTTCCATAGCAATGGCTAATTCATCAGCACGCCGAAATGCATTAACAAACAAGGGTATTAAAATGGGAATTAAATTCTTTGCTCGGTTAAAAATATTTCCACTTTCAAAGTCTGCACCTCGAGATATTTGAGCTTTCATTATTTTTTCTGTCTCTTCTAATAAAGTCGGAATAAATCTCAGCGCTATAGTCATCATCATGGCTATTTCGTGAGCGGGCATACCTATGAATTTAAAAACAGACAATAATCTTTCTATTCCATCAGTTAAAGATATAGGAGAGGTGGCCAAAGTAAGCAGGGAGGTAGTTAAAATTAGGATAAATAATCGAAAAGAAATAAGCAGGCCTTTTATCAGTCCCTCCTGGGTTATTTTTAAAAAGCCTAACTGATAAATTACTTTTCCTTCGGTCATAAAAAGATGGATTATCAAAGTAAATACAATGATAAATAATATGGGACGCAGACCCCTAAATACAAATCTTGGGTGTACCTTAGAAATAATAATACTAATTATTACAAAACTTCCTAAAATGAAATATCCTAAATATTCTGTTATCAGAAATAAGCTTATAATTATAGCCAAACAACTCAATATTTTTATTCTGGGATCCAAATTATGAATTAAAGAATCCCTTGGGATATACTGACCAAAGCTAATATTTCTTAATATTCTCATTTTTCCCCATCTTCTTGATAATTTTGTATATTAAACTCTTTAAACATTTATCTCTTTATTGTTTTTTTTAAAATTTCTCTTTCAGCATCATCTACAGTTAATACCCCGGTATACACATCTTTTCCTTTTTCTTTTAATTTATGCATACACTCAGTTACCTGCGGAAGTCCTAAACCCACT
>JAHIPN010000376.1 GCA_018894595.1 bacterium | reverse complement strand
TCTAACAGTAAGGTCATTATATAGAATTGGAATTTCGGGAATGTAAGCTATGGAAGCTTTTGCCTCCCTCGTTCCGGCAGGAAATCCCTTAATCCGGATTTCTCCTTCTGAAGGTTCAACTAAATTCATCAGACATTTAAGCGTAGTAGTTTTTCCTGCACCATTGGGACCAATAAGTCCTAATATCTCCCCATCATGAAGTTTAAAGGAAAGATCTTTAACGGCTACTGTTCCATCATCATAGATTTTATTCAGTTTCTCCACAACGAGAGAAATTCTTTCTTTTGTAGAATCATTTTTCGGATTCTGTTTCTTAATCATACATCTACACCCTTTAACTGCTTGCAAAATAATAGGGACTGCCCTATTTTCTACTCCAATTATCTACTATTATCTAATTAAGGAAAAAACAACAGGGCGATGAAAATTTCTATATTACATTAAATTTTAGTTATAAGTGGGATTCTTTTTAATGAAATCGCCGCTAACCACGTTGTTAATGTACATAGAAAAATTAAAAACATAAAAATAATAAAATTAGATATAAATATACTATTGATATACCATAAGATTCCTAAAAAAGAAAAAATAATTAATGTTCCTATTAATGGGGCAATTTTTTCATCAGGGACCCAAATTGTAACTGCTATACTTATTCCCCCTGCAAAGTAAGAAAGAAAAAAAGGGATAATAAGCAAAAACCAATTAATATTCAATAACGGGAAAGTTTTTGAAAATGAAGTAAATATAAACATAGCAATATAAGCTAAAACTGATAAAATATAGCCTGTTATGGTTCCCGGAATAATTTTCCCAATAATGATAGTGTAAGGAGCTATACCTGTAGAAAGTAAAACTTCCAGCGTTTTAGATGTTTTTTCTCCTAAAATTGTATATAATGCAATTTGTCCACTAGTGCCTATAGCAATTATATAAACAAAAAACAATGGGAGGAGAGAGGCAGGAATGAAACTTATAGAATTATCAAAAATGATTATAGCGAAAATTATAGGTAGAAGAGATGCTATAAATAATAAAAAAAATTTGATAGAGTACTTTAATTCCCAGATTTCCTTAAGAACTATAGTAAGAATATCTCGCATATTTATTCTTCCTCCTAATAAATTAGTTTTCTGTTTTTTTAGACACAGCTCTATTTCACAAAAATCTTCTTCACTTAATTTTTTTAGTATGCTTTAGATAAAATTCCTCAAGAGAAGATATATTCCCATCCAGTACTCCTGTATAAATCAACTTACCATATTGAAGAATAGAAATATGGGTACAAATTTTTTCTACACTATTTAAATCATGGCTGCTCAATATGATGGTAGTCCCTTGATTGTTTATTTTCTTTAGTATTTGTCTGATAATAGATAAACTCTCTGGATCAATCCCACTGGTTGGTTCATCAAGAAGTAACAGCTTTGGCTGGCAAATCAAAGCACAAGCCAGAGATAATCTTTTTTTCATTCCATTTGACCAATACCCTGCCATTTCATGAGCTCTATTAAGTAACCCAAGAGATTTTAGTAATTCCTTCGACTTAGGACGAATCTGGGAATGTGGAACCCTGGCAGTACGAGCACGAAATTCTAAATTTTGAAATCCAGTCAATTTCTCATAAATACCAATAGATTCCGGCATATATGAGACCAAGCCACGAGAAAAATTCCTATCTTCCGAGACGAATCCATCGCATTGAATCAGCCCGGATTTTGGTTTTAAAAGGCCAAGTAGTAATCTAAAAGTAGTTGTTTTTCCTGCCCCATTGTGTCCTAAAATCCCATGTATCTGACCCTGGGCGATATTCAAATCCACATTATTAATCACTAAATCCCTTTTATTATAAGAAAAGAAAACATTTTCAAATTTCACCACTGCTTTTCTCCTTTTTAGAAATAACAACAACATCTTCTCTTGTTGTTGTTATTATAAATGTTGTAAAGAGTTAAGGTTTTAGCAAACCCTTATAAATAAGGTTAAAAGGGCGTTTTTCTTTCTTCAAAGTGCAACGTTTCTCGTTTCAAAGTCCAGTATTTTTAAACTTTAAGAAAATAGAATATGTTCCCATCCATCTATCTATCTATCTATTAATTTATTTCTGGGGTAAAAAGCGGGATATTATTATTGCAAGTTAGAATATTTTCCAAATGATAGAGTAATCTTTATAGCTTCTTCAATTTTTTGTAAGCAACTATTATTTACCGAGCCTATTTTTTTAAATATACGGCTGTTGTCAATAGTTCTAATCTGTTCGCACTGTATAGTACTGTCTTTTGTTAAACCACCATCACCTTTGTTAATCCAGACATGGGTAGGATATTTCTTTTTTAACCGATCTCTGCTGGTAATAATAGCTACAATAGTAGTAGGAGAATTTTTGTTAATTACATTATTTTGAATAATTATACATGGTCTTGTTTTGCCGGTTTCTGAACCCTTTATCGGATTCAGATTTACATATACAACATCCCCTCTAAATAAATCCATTTTTATATATTTTCTCCATCTACAAATTTAAAATCTTCACATGTTTCAAGGTTTAATTGTGCAGTGTTTTGACATTGTTCAATTAATTCTTTTTTTAATATTTCTATTTTTACCTTTTCGATATATTCTTCCATAGCCTTTCGAACAAAACTACTAAAATTAGTACCCAATTTATTAGTTATTTCTTGAGTTTCTTTTAATAAATAATCTGGAAAACAAACATTTTTTCTTATATTTATTCTACTCATATTTACACACCTCCATATAATATTTATATATATATTATATACATATAAATATTATATGCAATACAATTATCAATAAAATCAAAAAAATCTTGTTATTTCTTTTGTTTGCTAATGTTTCTCTATTATTTATTTCAAATAACAAATTAAAGAAATGAGTAATGTTTTATTGGTTTTTATATCGTGCTTTCAATCTAATTTTTTAGCGTCCTCTTTATTTTCATATTACTATACCCCTTTTATTTATTTTATTAATGTGCCGGAGAAGCAGTAACAATAAGGACTTTTGCCCAGTGTCCGACGTTCGGACACTCTCTTTTATATTAACTATTTCTTGTTTCAAACTTAAATAGGACGTGTTCCTCTTTATTCATTTATTCTTTATTCTTTTGATTCTTGTGTCCCATATATTAAACCAAGAGAACCTATGGCATTTTGGACAGCGCATATATCTTTTCTTTCCCCACCTTATACTTAAAAAAGATACCATCGGTATCCAACTATGTTCAAACTCTTGGTTGCATTTTGGGCATTTCAATTTGCTTCTCATAATTGTAAGCTCCCCCCTCTTTCATCTACTTAATATGCAATCTTTGAAAATCTAATATTTCGAGGTGGGCAGAACAAGTGTGGCAAGTAGCTTCACTGTTGTAGTCTTACCTGCACCGTTAGGTCCCAAAAGGCCAAAGATCTCGCCATGCGGTATATCAAGGCAGAGGCTATCAAGTGCAAGTAATCTATCTTTTGATAAATTATTACTTTTGATTTTTCGTGGATATATTTTAGTCAGCCTGTCTATTTGAATCATAGTATTACCCATCTGGTCTTCTCCAGTATCAGCCAGTTCAAAGCAAATAATGCTATCCCAATGGCTATCAGGCAAAGCCTGTTTAGCAGAAAACCATCAGGAGCTAATGCAAATAGTTTATAAAACAAATATATATTTTTAGGAATTATATCACGTAAATACAACTCAGAAGTTACCAGAATTAGCGGGAATATATATCCAACAGAGATATTTCTCGTTATGTTAGCAGTAGTAAGGCTAATAGCAGATAAGAATACTAACGGTGCTACAAAGGTAGTCCACATATTTATTATGTTGAACTGCGGATATATTATCCACAGCACCATAATGAGTAATAGACCCAAGATGAGGTTAATACATAACATAGTCCCAGCGCGGCTTATAAGCAACCATAACCGCGAAATAGAGGTGGTATAAACTATTTCAGCTGTATCCAACTCTCGGTCTATCAACACAAGGTGGGCAGTAGTTAAGCCTACAAGTAGAGGTATAACTAACTCGACAAGAAAAGTCACCTTGAAGATATCAGGTACTCCAGTGGTATAAACAGTGAGAGGTATGGAGACAATTATAAGCGTACCTACGACTAAAAAGCTTTGACGCCACAGAAACTTATACATTATAGTAAATACTCTCATCTTATCTCACTTCTACGGTTTATTATACTCTTTCTTGGCAAGACTAAAGCCTTGCCTTATTATGAATCCGTTTCTCAGGTGCGGGATCGAATCGCTTGAAAATCTTGATACTAAAGAATATCAGTACAAGAGCCAATACAACATACATAAGCCTCTGGTAGGTTATGAGCCCAGTGAGCTGTATCCCTGGCCAGTGATAAAGCTCTGCTTTTGTCTGCTCTCGTAGCTCAGGCCGAATATAGATGAAAGCATATCTTTTTGTTATAGCAAGTGAAATATTATGTATAAGAGAGCCGCCTATATAGTCCAGCCAATCAGTAGGCGTTTTTCCCCATATTCTACCAACTGAACCACCAGGTATCATATTACCTATAAAGAACCAGTAAAGGCCATAAAGTATGCTTGTCCCCACACCAGTCCAGCCTAGAGCACCTAAGATTAATGCCAGGCTGGATACAAAGATTATGGCAATTGTGGTGAAAATTAGAAATGGCATAAGTAGCGATATTGCCTGAAAAGGCGCTTCGCCACGGACTACCTGCATAATAATAGCAGTCACAATGGCTGCTATTATTATCAGCATTAATGATAATAAGTTGCCAAAATACTTGCCCAATATATATTGTGTATTGTTTATAGGCGTAGACATCAACACAGGTGCTACCCGCCATCGTTCATCCTTTCTTAACATATCACCCACCAGGTAAAACCCAACGAGTCCCAGTAGAAATGCAGAAACTACAGCTACTACAGCACCTACAAATCTTGAGTCGTAAACTGCACCTTTTAAGCCTACTGCTACTACGGCATAGCCTGAACCACGTGTTGGAATAGAGTAAATACAGGTAAGTATGATTAATAAAAAAGCAGCCCAATATCCGATTTTTCTCAGTTGCATTTTTAGCTCATATCTAATAACTATCCACATAAACTATCAATCCCTTTTACCCGGTTAACTCCATGAAGCCCTAAAGAGTGAATTATATAATATTCTATCTACTGCCTTTTAGTTGCTGATGTAATAAAGATATGCATCCTCCAGATTGGGCTCTACAGATGTGGCATTATAGCCGGGATTATTCTCTGCAATTACCCTGAGTTCAATGCCCTCTGCATGACGAGTAGTAGAAGAAATGATATATTGTGCCTGTAGCTTTTGACAGCCTGCATCATCTGTGGTAAGCACCCATACTTTTCCTCTCAGCTCGTTGAGCAGCTCAACTGGTCTTGTGTGCACTAACAATTTACCATTTTTAATCAAAGCTAGGTCTGTTGCCGCCACCTCTATGTCGAAGACGATATGTGTGGAAATCATGACGATTCTATCTTCGCCTAAGTTGTTCAACAGATTTCTAAACTTGATGCGTTCTACCGGATCAAGCCCGGCAGTAGGCTCGTCAATAATGAGCAGCTTAGGATCGTTCAATAGTACTTGTGCGATGCCCACACGCTGTTTCATACCACCGGAATAGGTACCCAGCTTACGATTTGCAACCTCGACAAGGTCTACCAGCTCTAGTACTTCTCTTACCCTATGTTCTCTTTGTGTGCCCTTAATGCCTTTCAAAGAAGCCAGATAGTAGAGGAACTCGTATGCAGTAAGCATAGGATATACGCCGAAATCCTGTGGCAAGTAGCCTAGAACCTGCCGTATCTCTTTGGGCTGAGCACATATGTCATGGCCATCAAAGCTTGCACGACCAGAGGTAGGCTTCATGACTGTAGCTAATATGCGCATAAGTGTCGTCTTACCTGCACCGTTAGGTCCCAAAAGGCCAAAAACACCTTTGCCAATTTCCAGACTCAAGTCTTGAATACCAATCACATTGCCTCTATAGATTTTAGTAAGACCAGAGGTCTGCAATATCATTTTTTACCCCTTACCACCATTCAGATAGCGATTTTCTTTTGGCTGTAAAATAGCTACAGCGAGACCAAAAACGCCGATTCTTTAATCCCATGGTATTCCATTATTTATCTCCACCCAGCTTGCTCCGCCATCCGCTATCGGTGCTTTTAATTACACAGTAAGTGGCTTATTACTGCATTCATCATCTCTGCAACTTATAATGCCCAAAAAATTAGGGTATGAGTATTGTCCTTAAGATCGCTTTCCTAATCATTGTTTTTGAATCATTCCGTAATAATAATATACCAATTCCTCGAAAATTGTCAAGCCTTAATCTACGGCTACTATTCTTTTCTCTTTCTTACTACCCCACTAAAGCTTACACTAACAAAGTATTTAAAAACCATCGCTTATTTATTCTTTATTCTTTTGATTCTTGTGTCCCATATATTAAACCAAGAGAACCTATGGCATTTTGGACAGCGCATATATCTTTTCTTTCCCCACCGTATGCTTAAAAAAGGAATGAATTCTTGGAATTCTTGGGGTCAAATCTTTATTGTTGACAAAATAGTTTAATGTATACTGTCAAGAATAAAGATTTGACCCCATTTCCTTTCACTTTTCTTTGATTTCATAATTTTTGCCTTTTCAACGCATAAATGTTAATCCAGAGGAAGACCACTGTCCAACCAAAAAGAACAAGAAAATTCACCCAGGCATCAGTAAATCCCGATTTGAAAAAAATCGCCTTGCGAATTCCATCAAGAATTTGATATCCAGGCAGAACCCAGACAAATCTTTTTATAGGATCGCTAAAATCCGCTGCCTGGGCCGAAACAACTAAAATCATCATTACAAGAGTACTTACAATAGAGGCAGTAGATTGTGTTGGTGAAAAAATTGAGATAAATAACCCGATACCAACAATGGAAAAAATTCCGAGCAAGAGAATGACTATCAATAGTCCATTATTGCCTGTAAGTCCATCGTTAAGCAAAAGGAGCACAATCGCAACTATTAGAATTAGAAAAGAGCCCCAAATTCCCTTTGACAAAATGATCTCACACTCTGATATGGGTGTGAGCAGTACTGCATCTAGCGTTTTCTTTTCCTTCTCTTCTCCCAGACTTATAGGAATAACTGAAACCCCGATCAAAATAATTGTCAATTGCAGCCAGAGATCCAACATCTTTTGCTTTGCTGTAATTACTCTCAATTCTTTGACATTTAACTTAACAGGTGAGACGACCGCGGAATATTTATCTATGAAACTCTTTAACATAGCTCGAATAATAGCCGTTTTGACAGGAGCTGCTCCATCCAGGACCACATCTATCTCGAATTTCTCCTGTGCAGTTAACTTTCTGATAAAATCATCTGGTAGCTGAAATGCTCCATGAACTTTCCCTTTCTCCACCATGGAAATAGCTTCATCCCAATTTTGGGAGAATTTAATATTTTTAAAGTTTTCAATATTTAACAATATGGTTTTCACTTCCTCGTCATTGCAAAACACAACAACCTTGGGAGGAGATAAGCCTTTTGGTGAAAGGGCAATATTGAAAAATACTGATAATACTATCGGTACAAGAACAACAAATAAGATCTCCCAATTTCGCAATCCGTCCTTGAGGTCTTTTTGGAAAATAGCGGCTATTTTTTTCATGTTAACTTTTTCCCAGTAAGGTTTATAAACACATCTTCTAGTGTGGCTTTCTCTGTTTCCATAGATAAAAGCCTTCCACTTTGAAGAAGCTCCTTTATTCTATTCCCTGTCTGATTATCTGATAGTGAAAATTGCCGTTCCTCCATCGGATCTTTCAGCGTTATCTTAATTGTCCCTTTATCTTGACTTCTTTTTAGATTCTCTGGGTTGTCACAGGCAATAATTTTGCCTTTGTCGATAATTACAACCCTGTCGCTGAGCTCATCAGCTTCTTCCATATAATGGGTAGTAAGAAAGATCGTTGCCCCCTTTTTATTTACTTCTCTAATTATGCTCCTAATATATCTGGCGGTGTATGGATCGAGTCCCTTTGTCGGCTCATCCAGAAAAAGGATATCTGGCTTTGGAAGAAGCCCCCTTGCTAAAAGAAGCCTCTGTTTCATTCCTAAAGAGAAGTTTTTAACCTTTTCATTCGCCCATTCCTGGAGATCAAACTGCTCCAAAAGTTCATCAACCCTTTTATGGTTAATATCATAGAGTTTGGCAAAAAAGGTAAGGTTCTCCTTAGCGGTCATTCTTTCATACAGGTTCTGCACCTCTGGCACAACACCGATGATTTTATGCAAGTTTTTTCTGTCGCTAACAGGGTTAAAACCAGCTACTTTTACATCACCATCAGTAGGCTCAAGTTCACCAGTCAGAATTTTGATGGTTGTTGTCTTACCTGCTCCATTAGGACCCAAGAATCCAAAGATTTCGCCCTTTTTAATATTAAAAGAGATACTATCAACTGCTAATAGTTCTCCATACCTTTTGGTCAATCCTTTTACTTCGATCATTTTCCACACACCTCTTTAGATTTGTTAATATGATTCTGGGTCCTTTTATCTTTCTTCATTTAGAATTGTCTGTCACTATTCAAAAAATTCAAAGCCTAACATAGGTTTATCTGTACTAATAAAATTATAATTACGGCTATTTCTAACCATTACTTAGCTAAAGAATTTGAGCATAAAAATACAGCAGTAAATATTTTATTTTTCTATTAACTATTTATATAATATATTTATTATATTTTAAAATATAAAAAAATATAATAGGGACAGAAATATAATAGGGACAGACACCTATCTATCAACTTTCTTCTTAGGCCTTCCTTTCGGCTTTAACTTAAAAAGTCTCTTAAGCTGCCCCTCAAGTCTTTCTATAAAATCATTCGTTCCAAGAGGCCGGCCTGTTCTGGTCTTTTCCCTGATCCCTTTCATTTCATCGAGATTATCAGGTGCCTCTATAAACTCCTTCCAGCTTTTTGGTTCTTGCTCAATATAATCAAAAAGCTTATTTGTTCCCAAGGGGTCATCTTGATTGTCTATCTGATAAAAGCTTAGTAACAATTATTCGAAAATTCTATTACCTTCAATTTAAACTGCCATCTTATCCCGGAATTGTCAATACTATGGTTTCACTATCAAGTTTTCTTCCAATCAAAATTCCAAGAATAAAGAGTGCTACACCAATACCAAGAACTCCCAAAACTAACATAGACCCACGGTCAGGGGGAATCTTTCCAACAAGATAGTTTCCACCAAAACAGATAAGATAGAAACTTAGAAAGAGTAAGACTCTTACTATGCCAATTCTTCGAATTTTTAAAACTAGCGCACATAAAAAACTTGAAACACCGATGTTTACAAAAGAAAGATACAAAAAGTTCTTAATTAACCCAAAGATTGGAACATTTGAAAAGAAAAAGACCCTGAAAATGCAAAAGTCCAAAAAAACAAAGATTAATATAATCTCTGCAACTATCCATGCTGCAATTGTTGAGCTAAACCAATATCTTTGTGGCCTAAAGCCATTTGAGAGCAGAAGCTCAAGTCTCCCACTACTTTTTTCAAGTAAAAGAGTATCTTGTAAAGCAAAATAAATACCTATTACTACTATACTAAGACCTATCATAAGGAACATCCTTTGGATATAAATGTTTGATTTGAGAAGTTGAGATAATTCCCCATTCCCAAACATTTGAAAAAGAACAAAAGTAATAAGACTAATTATAACGACCGTCTCCAAGTAAAAAGCAAGGCTCCTAAAAGTCATCTCAAGATTGTATTTTAATTCCTTAAGCATTCCAATCACCTCCCCGCCATGTCAAAAAATAAATCTTCAAGAGTTTTATACTTTGAAAGGGCTTCCCCTATCAAATCATCTGTAATGATTTTACCATCCTTTATTAAAACAAATCTATCTGCAAGTTTCTCAACTTCTGCAAGGTCATGAGATGTCAATAGAACGCCTTTCCCATTTTTATTTAATTCAAATATCAACTCCCTCATATTTCTCCTTGAAATGGGGTCAAGACCAGTTATTGGTTCATCAAGGATTAAAAGTTCAGGATCAGGTAGTAATGAAAGCAGGAAAGAAAATTTTCTCTTAGTGCCTTTTGAATAGGTATGAACCTTTTTGGGCAAAAATTCTAAAAGACCAAGCTTTTCTGCATAGTAATCAATCTTCTCCTTCTCCAATTTTCCCCCAAAGTATTTGTAATACAGTTTTATGTTTTCAAAACCTGTAAACTTTTCCCAGAGGTAGTCTTTTTCACCCATTACAGAAGTTCTCAAGGAGCTTTTTTTATCAATTTCGCCTGAATCGATATTAAAGATCCCTGTAATACATCTTATTGTTGTAGTTTTCCCTGCTCCATTTGGTCCTATTAATGCAAGAATCTCATCCAAAAACACATTGAATGAAACATTTTGTAAGATCCTCTTTATCCCTATTGACTTTGAAATAGCTTTGAGAGAAATGGCTCTTTCTCTGTTATAAGTTTTTCCCATATACATTCTCCTTCCTTTTAAATGCCCAAATACTTTAGCTATCCTTGCATATTCATATACGACAAAGGTTTCAAAAATCCTCTTTTTGGGGGAAATTCATTGTAACTACTCTCGACAAATCAAAAGAATACGAGGTCTATAATCAATTATTAGAATAAAATTCACGTTTATTAAATATCACTATACCAAGAAAAAGGAAAGCCAGGCTAATAATGATAGTGACAGCACTTGTTAAAAAAACATCGGATAAATCAACAGTACCGTTTAAAATCTCACTCTGATACTTGAGTAGTCTTCCGGGTGAATAATAACCCAATCTATTATTAAAGAGTGAAAACATGGAACTGATAAAATAAATACCTAAAGTGACTACGCCTGCAACTATTTGGCTTTTTACAATTGCACTAATTCCTATAGTAACACTTAAAATGTAAATAGAAAATATTAAAAAAAGCAAGGCAGCCTGTAAAGACAGAGCAAAAGATACGTCCGGGAATAAAATAATCGTATAAAACAGACACCCGGCATAAGCAATAAGCAGGGAAATTATAAGAATTACTACCGCTGCTAAAAATTTAGCTATTATGAAAGAAGCTCTGGAAGATGATTTGCTAAGTACCAAAAGAGCCGTTCCTCTTTC
>JAHIPN010000375.1 GCA_018894595.1 bacterium | reverse complement strand
AACAATATTTGTTATTTTAATAGAAAAATAAAATCCTAAGATAAAATTATGAATAAAAGTATTAACAAGATTGTATTTTTGAAGAGCTTAGTAATTAAAAGCATATAGTTATAATTTTTGGATCTTATTCTTTAAATGAGACCTCGTTTTCATCAATAGACCTTTCTTTTACGCTCTAGTCAATATATCGGTTTCTTAAATTAGTTTAAGCATAACATCAACAAATCCTATATAACCAAGAAACTTGTGTGCAGAATAAATAAGCTATTTCACCTGATGACCAATCACTCGTCGATACCCCAGATAATGATACTTGTTAATCAAATAATTCCAGAATCTTTTTGAAGAGAAAGATTATTATGGTAAATTAAACTTGTAAGATTTAATTGCCTAAGAAATTTAGGAAATTTAAAACGGGATGACTGATCGAAATAAAATAAATGAATAGTGAGCTTTAAAATGAAAATAGTTGGAATTGGCTGTTGTGTTATTGATTATATATATCAAGGAATTGATTTTGCTCAAAAACCAATAAGTGAATATATTAGCGAAGATAATATTAATGGGCTTGTGTTTGGAGAAGCTACATTAATTAAACATTTAGAGAGCCATTTTAATAAAAGTATTGATACTATTCTAAGGGAAATAGTTGGAGATAAAAAATATAAGAGATCTTTAGGGGGAGTGGCTATAGCAACATTAATTGGAGCCTTACAATTACTTAATGATGAAACTTTTAATATTAAGTTCTATGTTAATCTTCCTATTAACAATGATGGTAAATATATGTTTCAGGAAATACAAAGAACTCTTCTAAAAACAGATAAAATATCCTTTAAAAATGGAACATCCGCAATAACTTATATTTTATGTGGAACAACAGCCAAAAATGAAGGATCAAGAACATTTATCGGTGAACCACATGCAGATAAAAAAATTCAACTAACGATGAATCAATTAGATGAAGAGTTCTATGAAAGTGATATTGCTGTGTTTTCATGCATACAATGGGAACAGGGAATAAATAAAAATTTTTCTACAGTCTTAAAAAAATGTAAAAAGAATCAATGCCTTACTATTGTAGGTACAGCTAACGATTTACTAATGAGGGGTAAGGAGAAATGGATACTTGGAGATTCTAATGATGTGTATCAGCATATAGATATTATTATATTTAATAAAGATGAAGCTCTGTATTACAGTGGAAAACAGTCTTTAAAAGAAGCAATAATATATTATAAAAATAATACTAATCTTGAGGGATTTTTAATAACTGATGGAACAAATCCCGTATATGTATATGGAAGAGGGAGAATCTGTGAATTTTTTGATGGTTTTGTAAAGACAGCTCATATTATTGATGAAGAAAAAATAAAAAAAAATCTTCCTCTGGGGGACACTATTGGTTGTGGAGATAACTTTGTTGGTGGAATTGTAGCTTCAGTTGCTCAACAATTAAATAATTCTAAATCGAGTATTGATCTTGTAAAAGCATGTATTTTGGGAAACCTTAGTGGTGGGTTAACTTCGACTATTACTGGTGGAATATTTAAAGAAAAATATCACGGAGAAAAGAAAGATTTGGTTAAAAAGTATCTTGGAGTATATCTTAAATCATTAAATGAATAAAAATTATGGGGGAAATATTATGGCTGTTGTAAATTTGAAAGAAATACCTAAAGATGCAGACGAAAAAAATACGTAGTTTGTTGTTTTAATGTAATAAATTATAATAAAGCTATATTTTTTATAACCTAATATTATCTTTTAAATAATTTTCTATTAGTCTCAGGAGTAACTGATAGTAACGGTATTAGGAGTTTTTTATGAATAATGAAGGTTTTTCTGGAGCAATTCAAATTTTAGATGAGATTATAAAAATCGCTAAATCCATAGACATAAAAGAATATAAAGAGGTATCGAAACTAATAAGAGAAAGTAGAAGTATCTTTTTAACAGGTCAGGGAAGATCTGGCCTGGTGGCTAAGATGTTTGCAATGAGGTTAGTTCATTTGGGTTTTAAAACCTATGTAGTAGGTGAGACAATTACCCCTGCTATTCAGAAAGGTGATTTGCTTATTGCCTGTTCGGGTTCTGGTGAAACAAAAAAGGTTATACTTGATAGCAAGATCAGTAAAGAGGTCGGAGCTAAAGTGCTTGTTTTTTCAGCAGATATTTCTTCTATTTTAGCAACTTTGGCAGATTATACGGTCATTTTCCCCGGTTCGACAAATAAATATTCGAAAAAATCCTGTTCCATACAGTTCGGTGGATCGCTATTTGAACAGGCACTTTTGATTATGCTCGATTCCCTTATTTACTATCTCCAAATGAGTTCGGAAATTGATTACCGGGAGATGAAAAAGACTCACACAAATTTAGAATAAATTAAGGAAATATATTTAATGATTAATATTAAAGTTCATGAAATACTCACGGGGTTGGATCGGGTATGAAAATACAGTTAGCATTAGATAACTTTTCTTTAGAAAAAGCTATTGCTCTTGTAAAGGAGCTAAGAGGGGATATCGATATTATTGAAATTGGTACTCCGCTTTTAATCAGATATGGTTTAGAGATTATCCCCTGTATACAAAAATTAATGTTGAACAATTTATTATTAGTAGACGCGAAAATTGTTGATGCTGGCAAATTGGAAACTGAGATGATTTTGAAGAATAGGGCTGATATTGTGACAGTTCTTGCAGGAAGCAATAATCGCACAGTGCTTAATGCCTTGGAAGTAGCTAAAAGGTACCAAAAAGAAATTATGATTGATCTAATTGATTGCAATAAAAAAGTAGAGAGAATAAAGGAATTAACAGCTTTCGGTGCTAATTATTTTTGTCTACACAGGCCAAGTGATATTAGTTTAGAGAAAGAGCTTATTATTCCGGAAAGGAATAAACTTCCCAAGAACTGTAAAATAGCAATTGCCGGAGGTATTGGTCTTGATAATATCGAAGAGGTAATAAAATATAAGCCAGAAATAGTTATAATTGGCTCTGCAATAACAGAGAGTGTTAGCCCTTGTTTAATACTTAAGAAAATTAAAGAGCGTATTAAAAAAAGAATTAATAATTAAAAGTAGGAGGTGGATGAAATGGTCCATCTCCCCAGAAGAGGAATTTTTTCAGTTTAAGGAGAGATATTTTTTTTACTTGAATACTTAATCCTTTTGTTAAAATTCCCTACCGAGCGTATCTATACCAATAAAGACAAATTTATCTTTAAATTTTTTGAATTTAGCAGTATTTTTAAGTTTGCATTTTTTTCCTCTTAATTTGTTATTATATTAGTAATGATGTCTTGGATTGCTTTAAAACCATACTCTGGGTTATTTTAAAGACTATATTCTCTTATGTATTATAAAAATTAAGGCGTATATTACTTGCAGTATAAAAGAAAAAATAGCACTAAATAATAGAACTAAAATTTTATTTGCGAAAGGGATGAGGATGGATTATCTGTTAGGGATAGATATTGGCACTTCCGGAACCAAGGGGGTGCTTATGGATAGAGAAGGTAAAATTTATGCCCGGGCAGGGAGAGAATATTCTATAGATATACCTCAGCCGGGCTGGGCAGAACAGGACCCTAAGATGTGGTGGGAAGCAACTACCCAGGTAATAAGCGAAGTAATAAAAAAATCAGAGGTTAACCCCCAACAGATTAGAGGGATAGGATTATCAGGGCAGATGCATGGCACTGTCTTTTTGGATAAGAATTTACTGCCTTTTCGTCCGGCTATCATCTGGGCCGACCAGAGGAGCAGCTCCCAATGTGAATCTATTTATCATAAAATTGGGAGAGAGCAATTGGCCGAGCTGACCGGGAACCCTATAGCTGCCGGGTTTATGTGCAGCACTCTTTTGTGGATGAAAGAAAATCAGCCGGAAGTATTTAATAAAATATATAAAGTAATTTTAGCCAAAGATTATATCCGTTATAAATTAACCGGAAATGTGGGAGTAGAGGTTACCGATGCCTCCGGTACTCTGTTGTTGGATATAAAAAGACGATGCTGGTCAGAAGAGTTATTGGATATTCTCAACCTTCCACTAAAAATTCTTCCGGGAGAAGTTCATGAATCTCAAGAAGTGGCTGGTTATCTGCTCGAAGAGGCAGCAAGAGATATCGGATTGTTAGAAGGAATCCCGGTAGTTTATGGTGGAGGAGACCAATCAATGCAGGCAGTCGGTAATGGCGTAATTAGACCGGGCATTCTCTCTTCTACTATCGGGACAGGCGGGCAATTATTTATCACCGTGGATAAATTCACTTATGATCCCAAGTTAAGAATTCATACTTTTTGTCATGCTATACCTAATAGCTATCACTTGCTAGGGGCGATTCTTTCCGCAGGATTATCTTTAAAATGGTTAAGAGAAAATATACTACATACTCCTGATGCTTATCATATATTCGATGACGAAGTAGATAAAATTAGAGCAGGGAGTGAAGGCATAATTTTTCTTCCTTATCTTTTGGGAGAGAGGTCTCCTTATATGAACCCCCAGGCTAAAGGAGTATTTTTCGGGCTCAGTCTAAAACATCACCGGGCTCATCTGATTAGAGCGGTTATGGAAGGAGTGGTTTTTGCCTTAAGAGATTGCCTGGAGGTCTTTGAAGAATTAGGGATTAAGATTGAGCAGGTAATTGCTTCCGGAGGAGGGGCAAAGAGCAGAGTCTGGAGACAGATGCAGGCTGATATTTTTAATAAAGAGATATCTATTACTCAATCTATCGAGCAGGCGGCAATGGGGGCAGCTATATTAGCCGGGGTAGGAGTAGGAATATATAAAGACACAGAAGAAGGATGCAAAAAAACAGTGAAACTTAAAGAAGAAAAAATAAAACCAATTGCTGAAAATGTCGATATTTACAATAAACAATTCGAAATTTATAAATCTTT
>JAHIPN010000374.1 GCA_018894595.1 bacterium | reverse complement strand
TAAATACCTTATCTTTAAAACCCTCCAAAACAGTTTCGCGGTAAACTTCTTCCAGCTTCCTTCTTCCGACAAACTTATTTATAATATAACCCATTATTTCGAGCTTGGGATTTGCCCTTTTCCTTATCTTGGTTATGGCACTTCTTAGATAGGCGGTTCCTTTAACGGCCCATTCCTGACACTCTAAAGGTATAATAACCTCATCTGCGGCTACCAGTCCGATCCTGGTGGCCAGGCCTAAACTTGGAGGACAGTCAATGAGTATATAGGTATAGTTTTCTTTTAGGTCTTTTATTTTATCAGCTAAAAAATACTGGGCATCTGGCTCTCCGGCCAGCTGCAAGTCTATTTTGCTTAACTCTATATTGGAAGGGACAATGTCTATGTTTTGAAAAGAGGTTTTTTGGATAACCTTGGCAATATCAAGGTCGTTATCTAAAAAGAGGTCGGCAATGGTAAATTTAAGATTGTAAATATTTTCTAAAAATGAAGAGGAAAGATTTCCCTGCTGGTCCAAGTCTATAAGGAGAATTCTTTTATTCTTTTCAGCTAAGGCTCCGGAGAGATTAAAAGTGATATTGGTCTTCCCCACCCCTCCTTTTTGATTGGTAACGGCAATAACCTTAGGTCTTTTAATTTTCTGGGTATTTTCCTTATTCATGGTTATATTTTATCTTAACCCTGTTAAGTGAGTACCTACTAAGCAGGGTTAACCCTTTTTAGATTTTAGATGGAGTACCGGCTTAAGACTTATTTAAATTTTCCATTGCTTTTTGATAGGCAATCTTATGCTTAAAACCCTGCTTCAAAAATTTCCATATTATCTGGATTTTGCGAAAGTCTTCATCTGTATATTCTCTCATCTCTAGATCGCCCCTGGTTATTTTTTTTGGATTAATATAACCTTTTTGCTCCAGATAATATAATTTGTGCCTGGGAATATTTATTTTTTTCAGAACATCTGAGGTTTGCATTTCTTTCACCTACAAGAATATAAATTTATTTTTCTACAGTTTAACTTAAAAAAAATGAGATGTCAAATTAACTTTCTATTTTTTAAAACTTACGAAATTCATCCATAGTCTCCTCGATAATACCCTTTATTAAAAGCCTTATTTCAGTTTCGCACATATTAGTTTTAAATAAACTAAAAATTCTTTTTGTATGTTTAACAACGATCCTAGATTTATCAAGAGAAGAGTGAAAACTAGAAAAACTTTTTATTCTTTTTTCCGTAAATTCTATTATAAAATTTAGCCACTCCATATTATCTTTAGCAAAATCATCAGGCTTAATAAAACCATTTTCAAAAAAATCAACATAAAAGCAAAGCTGTTTACCTTTTTCTAATAAAGGCTGTAAGCCGGGAGGATACCTACCCTCAAAAGAATAATTATTGAAATATTTTTCTAAATATTCCCCATAAAAAGACCATATAATTTGTTTATCAGAGTGAGTATTAAATGATTTCCAAAACATATTCCATTTTTTATCATCGTCCGTAGGATAAAAAATAGTATTAAGCAACATAGGAATTTTGGATAATTCTTCTAATGATAAAATTAATAAACTAAATGCTCTAGAATATCTATTATTTTTTTTAAGTAACCTAGCGTCTTCATATAGATCTTTTGCGTTGAGAAAGCAGTAGTGCATGCCTATGGCAGTTTTTTCATCGTTAAGAGGTCTACCTTTGAATTTTTTAAGAAAATTTTCCATAATTTACAGATACCGCTTTTATTTAATGAAACTGATTACTACTTATTTAAAAATTCTCTAATAGCATCTTCCGGAGAGAGATTAAGATAGATTTCAGTAGCGGCTAACCGATCATTCCTGAAAATTCTATCTCAGCTCCGGATAAATTAAGAGAAGAGGGGACCAGGCTAAGACCATTTCTGCCTGTGCGTGTACGTACGCAGACAGGTCTTCGGTAATTGTTTCTTTTAAACTCGCGGTTCCTTTTAAAAGCTCATAAACAGTATTTTTAAGCTCGTGGGCAGGCATTCCCAAGCTGTAGGTTAAAAAAGAAAGATGCTTGCGGATCTAAATCTATCAATAATACGCGCTTCTTAAGCTTATTTAAGCCCGCTCCTATATTAATGGCGCAAGTTGTTTTGCCTACTGCCTTTTTGATTGATTAAAGCGATTATTTGCATAGAAGAATTATTTTTCCTCTTTATATTTTTTAGAAAATTGTTTTATTATATTTTATTTTAATTTTACGTCAAACTTTCAATTTCTTTTTTTATATCGTCAATTACATCAACATTATGTATTATTTTATTATTTCCTTGTTTAAGTGAGAAAACATAAAAAACCTTACCTCCATATTTAGACGTAAATTTTTTATGAGTGTCAATTTGAATGGAATGCTCTTTATATATTTGAGGAATATGAGAAACGCCGCTAACCGGTTTAATTTGTAGACCTATATATTTACTATTTATTTTAATATAAAAATCAACATTATATAAACGGTCCCACTCATCAGGGGCTGGTTCGATGTTAACCGATAATATATTTTGTAATAGTTCAGAAATAGTTTTTATTTCTGTTGTATATCCATCATAGGTTCTGTTGATTACCAGGTTATACATATAATTAATACAATCTTCTACAGCGATCATTTTAACTTCTGCAGGGACCACTTCCGTTATTTTTATATATAATTTTTCTCCTAACTCCTTTATATGTTCTTGAGTTCGAACATTTTTGAAATAATATTCTTCCCATTCTTTTATATTTTTTGGGGTGCATTTTCTTATTTCTTCTGAAACTGCGCCAACATTTCTCTTAAAATTATACTGAAAACGATTCATTACACTATTTAATAGCCATTCTTTTGCCATTCTTTTGCTCCTTAAAATATTCTAAAAATTTTAATTTACATCCATATTCCACAGAGGTATCTACGTTTGTCAAACCGTGTTTTATAAGGTGAGCATTGATAAACGTTTTATTTTCGAGATAGAGGTAACACATTAGGTTATTATTGCTATCATATTTTACTGTATCGTATTTCATTATTAGCCTCTGTCCTTTTGTCTTCTTTTTTAAAAACTCTATTGCTTCAGATTTTTTCTCTGGATTTTCCTTTACTCCAATTAATTTGATCGTAATACCATTGCTAAGAAACAATATTTCAGGGCTAAGGACATTTTTTATATAATAATAATTTACTTTTTCGGAAGATGTTTTATTAATTTTTGATCCAAATTTAAGTTTTCTTGGGTCTATCTTTTTATCAAATTTTAAGGGATCTTTAAAAATATAAGGAAGCTTTTCAATTTCTTGAGCCCAGTTAATTTCTGGCAAATTTTGTTTAATTACATTTAGATTTAAATTATCAAATAACGCGGGCTTGTTAACTCCTATTTTGTCCTTAATAACTGGCAAAAAGTCTTTATTTATTTCATAGCCTATTGAATTTCTGCTAAGATTTTTTGCGGCAAGAGAGGTTGTTCCACTTCCTAAAAAGGGGTCTAAAACGGTATCTTTGATAAAGGTAAACATTTTAATTGCTCTTTTAGGAAGTTCTTCCGGGAACATAGCAAGGTGTTTGTCCTGTCTTTGTCCATTAAAATACCAATGCCCAGAAAAATATTCTTTCCACTCGTCATTTGTTAATTTTGAAGCTTCTTTGATTTCTTTAGTTACTTTGTAAGATTGTCCCGGTTTTTTAAATATAAGGATAAACTCATAATCAATCTCGACTATTCCATTTCTTGGGAAAGGGTAAGAGCCCATTACGCTCGCGCCACCAGTTGTATTCATAGTAGTTTTTTTTTGCCATATGATTGAGCCCATATAATCAAACCCAATAGTTTCATTAAATTTTATAATTTCTGTTCTAATAGGAATGACTTTATATCTTCCATAATATACAGAGCGGGCAAATTGATCTCCAATATTTATTATTGCTCTACATCCAGGGTGTAAAACCCGGTAACATTCTTTCCACACCAAATTAAGATTATTAATATAATCTTCATAAGTATCATTAAACCCTATTTGATTTTTTGAACCGTAATCTTTTAATTGCCAGTATGGCGGGGAAGTTACAATTAAATGAACTGAACTGTCATCTATTTCAGACATTTTTCTCGAGTCGCCTATAATAATTTTATGTTTTGTCATTATTTACCAATCCTTCCTACGTAATGTATGTTTAAAAATAAAAAACTTGTTTTCTAAAGAAAAATGATAAAGGCTGTATAAAAAATACGAGTCATTCATTTTAATCACCATTTATTTAAAAATTCTCTAATAGCGTCTTCCGGAGATAGATTGAGATAAATTTCAGTAGTGGCCAATCTATCATGGCCCAAAAGAGATTGAAGCGCTCTAGTAGAGATGCCTTTTTTAATACAGTTTACTGCAAAAGTATGTCTTAATACATGCGGGCTAACTGGCTTTGATATTCCGGCTTTATCAGCTACGTTCTTTACTGTTCTCTCGATTGTCCTTTTACTCATTCCGATATCGTTATTTTCAGCAAAGTGATATTCAATTAACCGTCTAACCCTGTCTGCCATAGGAATAATACGTCTTTTTGTCTTTTTGCCGTAAGGACCGCCCTTGCCGTAGATAACCAGCCTTTTTTCCTGCCATTGTATATTTTCTTTTTTAAGATCAGCAAATTCAGATAATCTTAATCCGGTATCAAGCATGGTCCATATAACAAATTTTTCCCGGAAGGTACTACAAGAATTAGTTAATTTATCCACTTCATCATTATTTAATGGTTCTCTTTTGTATTGGTAT
>JAHIPN010000373.1 GCA_018894595.1 bacterium | reverse complement strand
TTTTTGTATAATCTCCTCGGGAGAATAGGAATACCCATATTTAGTAGTCTGAATTTCTCGCTTCTCTCCTACCGACTTGATTTTAGATTCTATCCTTTGGATAAAGCTTTCCTTCCCCAGGGCTATACCACGATAGATATCTTTTACCGGGAAACCCATAGTAAGATTTTCCAGGAGATATCTTTTATATATGGTGCGGGATTGAGTCAGGTTGTTATGAAGCTGAGTAAGGATAAATTGGGTATCCAATTTTTTTAACTCTTTCTTTCTTTTGCCTAAATAATCTAATAGACTACTCCAGGTATACTCCTCCAGATTTTTAGTTAGCCCTGCTCGAAGGGGGTTAAGATGAATATAAGAAGATAGAGCAAGAGCATAATTATCCTCGTCTACTAATAATGATTTATATCTACCCTGGAATAAAGGACCATTGGTTTTATATTTAGCAGCAAAATAGTTAGCGTAAGAGGCATTCAGATAGTGCATCCCCTGGCTTATATTACCTAAAGAGGTTTTGATAAATAGATGATAGTGATTATCCATAAGACAATAAGCATAACAAAGGAAGGAATATTTGAGGGAGGTTTGGTCCATCTTTTGGAGAAATATTCTTTTGTCATCATCTGAATAAAATATTTTCTCTTTTCTATTCCCCCGGGCGGTTATGTGGTAAACTGCATTATTAAAACTTATTCTTAATGGTCTACTCATAGTTATTAATATAACATATTATTTTTATATGTCAAATGTGAAGACCTGACCCCTCTTCCTCTTCCTCAAACATCATTTAAATAGCACGACACCGGTATCAAAAATCCTTTTTTTTGGTGAAATTTAATTTTATAAACTGCAAAGAGTAATTACGAGTTCCCGCTTGCAGAAGTGATTGATTCGATAAATGCCTTATTACCAAGAGCGATACTTATGATAGGATTGCTGAAGAGGGTCTTTCACATCCTGATGTTGAATAATATATTCCTGATTAAGGTTATTCTAAAAAATAAAACCAGACTTAGAATGTAATTGCATTGGAAAAAATTCCGTAGCAATTCAAATTAAGTCTGGCTTTTTTATTCAATTTAAAAAATCCTTCTTTTTTGGAAAATACTCTTTATAGCGGGGCCAATGAATTGAACCCCTACATTTATTATTCATTTTTATTTAATAATGACAGGCGAGACGCCTGTCCTACATTGTGAATAGAGATTGCTTCGTCGCTTTGCAATGACGGAAATGGATTCCCATTTTCATGGGAATGACAGATAAGATGGGCACGATGCATCGTGCCCCTACATTAGGGAAAATGAGGGAAGATGAAGAGAGTATCACCCCCACCTTAGTCCTCCCCCCTCGAAGAGGGAGGAGATGTGAGGAAGGAAAAAGAAAGGTTTAACCTTTACCTAAATCGATTTCTTTTCCTTCGATTTTTAGTTTTTTTCTACTGACCCAGGCGAAGCCCTGGTCTGCGGTGATAACTGCTACATCCACCGGTCCACCAACACCGGGCATATCTCCTGGGTTAGCTATGATGCCATCGGAGAAACGCTGCATCGCTGATGTAGTCTGAATCATTAAAGTACAAAAATCTATGGCATCCTGCAGGGTCATAGTCCCCCACTGGATAGCATATTGTAAACCTCCCAACTGTTTTCTTACTTCTTCCTGCCCCAGCTCTTTCGTTGCTTCATTAACAAACTTCAGATTACTGATTCTTCCATCGAATCCCAAAACAATTCGGGAAACCACATCGTTTTGACCGACCCAGCTTGCTCCGTATTCTTGGTTTTTTTCTCTGCTATCTCGTTTTTTCTGAACCTCACCGGGAATAATACAAGTATAGACTTCATGGGAACCATCTTTATTGAACCCGGCTACCAGAAGAGTTATCCTGTCGATTCCTCCGATTCCATTTTTTAAATTCCCCTGCAGGTCTTTATATTGGAATTTAACCATATAATTTTCTTGCTTAACTTCTACAACTTCGAAACCCTGCCGCCTGAGGTCACTATTAATCTTTTCTACTGCATCATCTAACCTCTTCTGCCATTCATATTTTATATCAAAAAGACTGTGCAATCTGTCTGCAGAATCTCTTACATTCAATCTTTCTATATCATTCTCTCTTTTAAACTGCTCGATAAATTTACTGACACTTTTTATTACTCCATCTTCCGGCAAAAAAGCCAGTCCGGTTACAATTACCCCCATCCTTTTGTTTAACTGAAAAAGTTTGGAAGCATTATCGCTTC
>JAHIPN010000372.1 GCA_018894595.1 bacterium | reverse complement strand
TCCCCGCTTTACTCTTCCCCGCCTTGATAGCAATAATAGGTTTTTTAAAAACAGTCTTTTTGGCTTGAGCTAAAAATCTTCTTCCTTCCTCTAACCCTTCAATGTAGAGAGCAATAACTTTAGTCCGGGGGTCCTCTTCAAGATATTTAATTAAATCTACTTCGTCTACATCACATCTATTACCGTAACTTACAAATTTGGAAAAACCAAAACCCAATTCTTCTGCCATCATTAAGACTGCTCCTCCCAGAGCACCACTTTGGGTAATAAAGGCAGTTTCACCCGGAAGGGCCCTGACTTCGATACTGGCAAAGAGGTTACAACCAGTATTCATAATTCCCGCGCAGTTAGGTCCTACAATCCTCATCTTATATTTTTCAGCAATTTTTTTTATTTCTTTTTCTTCTTTAATATTCCCTACTTCGGAAAAACCAGCAGAGATTATAACTGCTGACTTAACCCCCCCACTTCCCAAATCTTCTAAAAGTGAAGGGATGAACTGACCGGGTATAGCAATAATTGCTAAATCGATTTCTAAATTTTTAAAATCTTTATTGATACTTACTCCGAATATCTGGCTGCCACTCTGACTCACCGGATATATTTTCCCCTTAAATCCACCCTCCACCATATTTTTTACTATTTCATATCCGGTCTTTCCTTCTTTCATTGAAGCAAAGATAGCTACTGAATGAGGGTTAAAAAAATTTTCCATACTTTTCATTTACCCATTCCTTCTGCTGTTTCATATCCTGCGTAAAAAGCAGCAATATTTTTATCTAATTCGCGAGGGATATGTTTTTTTAAAATATTAATAACAGACTCTTTCTCAAATGAAGAGATAAAAGAGAGAGCGCCCAGTAGGACAATATTTTCTGCAATAGGAAGTCCTGCCTCTGAAGCAATTTCCCCGGCATCTATCCAGATTATTTTTGCTTTTACCTCTTTAAATAATCTGATTATCTCCTCATCCTGAGGGTATTTTTCGGGATGAGCCATCATATCAATAGGATATATCCTTTTCCTATTTAAAACCACTGTTCCTCCGGGTTTAATAAATTCTAAACTTTTCAATCCTTCGGATAATTCCATTACTACTATTATATCAGAAGAGAGAGGAGGAATCCTCGACCCAAATACATTACCTATCCTAACTTCACAATGAACCGGACCACCTCTCTGAGCCATACCCACTTCTTTAAAAAATTTAACTCTCTCGCCTTTTTTTAATCCATAATCGGCAATAATTTGCCCTAATTTTATTACTCCCTGTCCACCTACTCCGATTAAATAAAAATTATTTTCCATCTTTTATCACCTCTATCGCCCCTACCGGACAGGTAAATTCACATAACCCGCAACCGAAACAGGCTGAATTAATTTCTATATAGGCTTTACTGTTGGCATCTTTAGGATGAAATACCATCGCTGGACAGGCTAAAGAATTCAAACATATCCTGCAGCCATTACATTTATCTATATTTACTTTGCGCTGGGGGAATTTAATCTTTCTTCTTTTAGTTTGAAGGGCACACTCCCGACGGGAAACTACTACCGAAACCCCCGGATATTCTATTGCCTTCGTTATACTCTCTATCGCTTTTCCGCTCTGATAGGGATCAATTATCTGAATATCCTCTATGCCGCAACCTTGACAAATTTCGACAATATCAACTCTCTTGGTATTAGTAACTCCATTCAAATGAATAGTCCCGGGGTTTTCTTCAAAACCAGTCATAGCAGTCCATCCATTATCTAAAATAATTACCGTTAAGGGGACCTTCTGGTAAACTGCATTAATAAGAGGGGGAATGCCGGCATGAAAGAAAGTTGAATCTCCTATAGTAGCTATCACCGGTTTTTTAATTCCCGCCCATTTAAATCCCTGGGCTAATCCTATACTCGCTCCCATAGCCACTTCAGTCCAACAACTCTCAAAAGGTTTACTCATGCCTAAAATGGTACATCCTATATCCCCGGTAATAATTATTTCATCTTTTTTGTATTTTAAATTCTTAATCGCTTTATTTAGAGCAAAATAAGTCCCCCGGTGTGGACAGCCAATACAGAAAGAGGTGGGACGCTT
>JAHIPN010000371.1 GCA_018894595.1 bacterium | reverse complement strand
TTTCAGTAATCAGAAGAGAGACTGATGCCTGGCAGAATCATCGGAATAACCTGAATGCAAAAATCAATTGGCAGTTTACAACAAATAAAGCTCGGATAAAACTAAAACGACTCTATCCGACGTATGAAATGTGACGTGACACTAGATTAGAATTTCTTTATTGGTCTATCCTTAGCTCTGATTATGTAATTAAGGCTTATTTTAGCGATGGTCATGTGGAACCTGGGATGGATTATAATAAATAAATTTTGAAAAATCAAACAGTGATATTGCTAATATACTTGAAAATACAGGTGATATAATTGGAGCTCTGACGGGCACTGTGACTATAACAATTGCTTACAAAGAAGATATTTCTAAAAAACTTATTTAATCATGATAGTGTGTCCTTATGGTAGTAGATAATTAATAGAGAGGGGTGGTTTACATCCCTCTCTATTCAGTAAAGATTAAAAACCTATTGGCATATTGTTAGTGTTAGTAGAAAGTGTAAAATTTTACTTGAACGAAGTAATGGGGTCAACGAAGTAATGGGGTCAAATCTTTATTATTGACAATTGACCCCATTTTCATTTATTTATGGCACGAGCATTAAGAATTAAATATAAAGGCGCATTATATCATATTACCTCTCGAGGGAATGAAAGAAGAAATATATTTGAAAACGACTACGATCGATATTTTTTTATTAAAACCCTAAAAGAATCCCTAAATATATACAACGTTATTCTCTATAGTTATGTGCTAATGTCCAATCATTTCCATTTTCTCTTAGAAACTTCCCTGGCCAATCTTAGCGAATTTATGAGACAATTTAATATTACTTATACTTCTTATTACAACAGGAGATATAATCGAGTTGGGCATCTATATCAAGGCAGATATAAAAGTATATTAATCCAGAAAGAGAGCTATTTAAATATCCTATCCCGTTATATTCATCTTAACCCAGTAAGAGTAGAGAGGATGCAAAATACTTCCATATCAGAAAAAGAGAAGTATTTAAGACAATTCAAATGGAGTAGTCTAAAAGGTTATCTAAATAAAGATAATACAGAATCCTTTGTGGATTACAAAACAGTGCTTGCAGAATATGGGGGAGATAATCAAAGAGGACATGATATATATTGGCAAACTCTGCAGAGTGACCTTTCCCAAAAATTTGAAATAAAAAAGAAAATCGTAGGGGATTCTATCTTAGGGGATGATAATTTTATAAAAGAAATCAAAGAGAAATATTTAAAGAAAAATGAAAAAGAAATTCCTTCCCTAAGAAAGATTAACAGCTATTGTTCGAAAGATAGGGTGATTGAAATAGTATGTAAAGAGATCGGTAAAGACCTTGACTACGTAAAAAGCCATAAAGATATTAACCGGCAAATATTAATGGAAATGTTATATTGTCATGCTGGATTAAAGGGCTGTGAAATCGGCGAACTTATGGGATTAGATTATAGTACTGTTAGTGTGGGAAGAAAAAGGTTAAGAGGAAGAATGCTTAGTAATGCTAGTTTGCAGAATTTAGTTGAAAGAATCAAAGATAAGTTGTCAATAAAGAAGTAAGAGGGGTCAAATCTTTATTATTGACAAATAATCAAAGTGAACTTATTATCTGTTTAGTGTAGGAGCATTAATAAGTAAATATAATTTGTCAATAATAAAGATTTGACCCCTATTAGCCAAGAGGAGGACTCCGCATGGTTATAAAAAAGAGAATGAAAATATTATCCATAATAATCAGTTTACTTGTAATTTTTTCTTTAGTAGGTTGCAAATCAGCGGGTACTGATGAAGTTCAGATTGAGCAGATTGGCAAGAATATTGAAAAAGCTATCGAGAAGAAAGATGTAGATTTATTTATGGAGAATGTCTCTTATGATTATTCTGACCCTAATGGGGGAACCTACGATAACCATATTAATAACCTACCGGAAGACATAATTTCCCAGATGGAATTAGCCGAATCTTTCGCTAATTCAGTATCCGGTTTGTTAAAGATAACGACAGATGTTTCTATAACTGACTTAGTAACAGCCGAGCAATATGCCAGCGGTAAGATGAAAACCGAATTTTCTCTAAAAGTATGTGTTCTTTGGGGCTCTGTTTGCATGCCTATTCCGGGGGTAGATGCTAATGAGAATATAGAATATAATGCCGATTTTATAGAAGAAGACAACAACTGGAAAATCATCTCTCTAACGGAAATATAAATTATGTAGTAATATGTAGATGAAAAGAAAAAAGTAAAGGAGGAAAAATTATTATGTTAATCAAGAGGGGAGCCAATTTAGGAATATTGTTACTTGTGCTTTTCTTATTGGTTGGTTGTGCAGGAGGAGGAATAATTGATCCGGATGAAATAGAGATTCGTGCAATAGCTGATAGTATTAAGGCAGCCATAGAGACTAAGAATGTGAATATGTTTATGGTTAATATTTCCCTGAATTATTCTGATCCTGAAGGGGGAACTTATGAGAGTATACATACTATGGCCCAAAGTATGATTAGTGAAATAGAAGCAGCGGAGGAAACGGCTGGTTCTTACGGGGCTAATTTGGTTGTCAATACTTTTATTTTAAATCTATCTGTCCTTGACTCAACTGCTAACTCGGATTTAAAATTGACTATTAGTGCCAAGGTGTTATTTTTTACAGTGTATAGTTATGACATAACCTTTGAGGTTATTTACCAAAAAGAGGGTACTAGCTGGAAGATAATCTCTCTAACGGAAATACAATAGTTAGCCGGTTAACAAGTTAAATTAGTCGTTAGTGAATATTCACTATTCACTAACGACTATTTCATTTCTTCTCCGCCCTGAATATAATAATTATCCCCAAAATAGCAAAAATTATATTGGGCAACCAGGCTGCTAAAACCGGGGCTAACACACCTCCATTACCAAATGACCTGGTAGTAGAGACAGAGATGTAATAAACTAAGATCAAGACAATACTAATAATTATCCCGGCAGATTTACCCCCCTTTTTTACTTGTAAGCCT
>JAHIPN010000370.1 GCA_018894595.1 bacterium | reverse complement strand
TCGGTTTGTTGATAGTCTCAACTACCTGAAAAGGGAGATTTGGTTTTTCTGTTAGAACCCTCTCCCCTTTTTCAAATTTATCATATTTATCTGCCCAAAGCAGCTCTACATATTTTTTATTATTTTCCATGTATATTAGCCCTCCCCAGCAAGAAAAGTTTTTACTTTACTGTATAAAAAATAGATATTTTTTATACAGACATTTAACTTAAAACTATTAAAATAAAGCTAAATCATTATTTTTGACATTATTTTCCTTATAATGAGCTATCCCCTTATAAAGAGGATTTTCTAATATATATTTAATGGTCCCAGCATACCACTTGCCACCTCTTGCAGCAGGTACGCCTTTTTCATTTAATTCCCGGGCTATCTCTCTTAAGCCCATCCTCTTATATCTTTTCATTTTAAAGATCATTCTAATTACTTCTGCTTGTTTTTCATCTATTATTAGTTTTTTGTTTTTTGTGTTATACCCCAGAGCAGTAGCCCCTCCGGCATAACCACCCTTTTGGGCCTTGTTAATCCTTCCTCCGCTAAGCCGCATAGTGATAAAAGCTTTCTCTAATTCAGATACTATTCCCATGAATTGCCGGAAGGCCTTTCTCATGGGGTCCTTGCTATCTAAATGAGGCTCCTTTATACTGATAAGCTTTTTATTAAGCTCCTCTAATTTTTTAATCAAATGCTCCTGGATGTAAAGATCCCTGGCCAATCTATCTAACTTGAAGATTAAAACCCCTTCAATCTCTTTGTTGTTCTCTATACAACTAAATAATTCTACTAATCCCGGTCTATTTTCTAATTCAGATCCGCCGCTTATCCCATTATCCTTAAATATCTTTACTAATTCATAACCATTTTTCTCAACATATTCTTTTAGACTCTTTTCCTGGATCTCAATAGTTCCTTCTTCTTTTTGGTTATCCGTGCTTACTCTGCAATAACCCACTAACATTTTAGACTGTTTCATATTCTTACACCCTACATTATTATTACTTTAAACATACACTAACATATATTAAATATCTTTGTCAAATATCTTTAATACATTTTATTTAAATATTTAATACAAAGAATAAAAGACAATGTAGGTTTTTACCAGCACAAATTTTCTAATATATTAAACTAATAATTAACCTTAAAAGCATTTTGCAGGGAATATTTTTTAATAGAGAGAGATTGGATGAAGCGAGTTGACGTATTCGCGGTTCCCATTCTGGATGATCGATATAATTTCTTAAAATCTTTGATGGATCTTTATGTTTACCCCCGAAGTCTTTTACAAAATCATTAAATTCTTTATCAGACATTTTGGTGAGCGAAACGAACCGCAAACACGGTATTATATGCCTTACTTTTTTCAATACTCAGTTTTTAATTCTTTTTCAATATTATCAAGCCATTCCTTCATTGTATATGTTTCACTCTTGACATAAGAAAAATCAATAATTCTCCAACGCATATATTTCCCTAAGAATCGTGAAGGTATTGCTACTTGAGTGAGGTGTATTTCAAAATCAAAGTCGCATAATTCGATTTCATCTACACCTTTGAGAATGTTCAATATCTTAGAGGTTTGGAGCACAACTACACAACCTTCAGGGTTACTGATATTCCCATATTTATAATGATACTCAACCATGATAAAATCATCAGCCCCACATTGAATATCAGAAAAGTCTTTATGTTTTTGATTCCATTCTAAAGTAAAAGCATCATGATAGTTAGGAGCAATAATATTATCTTTGCTAACTTCTTCAATTCTTCCAGAACATAAAGCTTCCGCAAATAAACGAGCCATTTTCTCTGCTGATAGGTTTGGAGAAATATCTCCTGCTAAAGTCATATTTAAGATAAAAACCACAGAAATAAGTAGTGCAGGAATAAAGATTATTTTTTCTAAGTTGGTCTTTTTACCGAAATTTCTATGAACAAAAATAGAATAAAGCATTGAACATGAAAAAATTATAGCGGCAACTGAAACCACAAAATAAATTCCAAAGTTCAATGAACCGATGAAGTTATAGATTTTTAAAATACTATTTTGGATACTATAGTGCATAATTCAATCCTAATATATGGCGTACAATTACGGACAAAAGAAGTTGAAATGACAATTTTGGAAAATCATTGATTTCGCCTTTTATCCCCTATTATGTGCCGTTGACATAAATAATTTATTTAGGAACTGCCTCGTTTAATCTCTCTCACTTTGGTTACAGCAAGTGGACCCAACCAATATGAAAGAAACCCAAAGAATAATCCAATGACAACTCCTACCAATCCATAGAAAATAAATCCGAGCAAAGGAGAACCAAAAATAATTGCATTAATTAGCCATTTGATTTTAGGGTTTGTCTCAAAGAATTCCCGACGGCTTTCCCAATTTAGAGAGTCTTTTACTCCTATAGTTTCTTTGATTTTAACAGTGCCTTTCTTTCCTTCTTTTCCGCATTTCGGGCAAGGGCCTGTATGAGTTGGTGATAGAGATGAACCACACCATTTACAAGTTACGGTCACTTTTACATCCTTATTCATTTCACTCTACTCCACCATGGCTGAAAATTCTAAACTTCGCATTTGTTTTAGTTTAATTTCACTAGGAGAATTTGTCAATATTTAATAAAAAAACGTCAAAATGACGTAATAGATAAAAAGGAAAACATTGAAAAATATAGATTACCGTAAGTAGATTTTATATAAAGCACCGGTTTAAGACTTATTTAGATTTTCTATTGCCTTTTGATAGGCAACCTTATGCTTAAAACCCTGCTTCAAAAAGCTCCATATTATCTGGATTTTGTGAAAGTCTTCATCTGTATATTCTCTCATCTCCAGGTCGCCTCTGGTTATTTTCTTGGGCTTGATACAGCCTTTTTGCTCCAGATAATATAGTTTGTGCCTGGGAATATTTATTTTTTTAAAACATCTGAAGTTTGCATTTTTTGTTTCACCTATAAAATATGAATATAGATTTATTTTTATACAGTTTAACTTAAAAAAAAATAAGATGGCAGCAGTACCATAGGGCAAGGGCGAAGTCCGTAGTATATATGCTATGTTAACCACCGTTTCTCCGACACTTGTATGCTCTTAAAGGGGAGAAAGCCTGGAGTATTTCTTCCCTATGTTCAAAAGAATGTTTTTCTTTATCACTAACAAGGGCGGGAGCTATTGTATCAATCTGCATGAGTAACCAAGAGCCTATGCTAAAGCAAAGGAAGAAAGATAAATTGGCATCCATCTTGGAAGCTCCTATGCCAGGCTCTTCGTGAAGAAGCCTATTTCTTTTGTCAGTAATGTTTTTAAGTAGTGTCTTCCCCGGCTCCCCAAAGAAATCGAGTCCGAAGTTTTTGTTAAAAAAATTCACCCTTTTTTCAACCGACTTACGGTCAAGACTTTGAACACACCTTTCTACCTCTTGAAGAATAACCTCATCTTTTCCCATCGAAATAAGCCTCCCAAGAGGATTCTGTCGTTGTGAATCAAGGGCCCGTGGATTGTCCAATAAAAGAATTCTTGCACATTGCTTTATATGGTCTTCAAGAATTGCTACGAAATTCACTAGATAAGTGGCATGTATATTCCGAATTACGCTACAAAGTTCCCTGTGAAGAACCTCTGATCGTTCATCGTTCATCGTTCAGGCTTAAATTCGTCAAATGTCTGATATGCTGGGAAGTCAGTAATTTGTTTTCCGCTCGTCTTCGCTGACTCTGATAATAGGCCGATAAAATCCTGGTAATCTTCAGTCAAATAACTATCCAATGCTTCGCCTGAGTCTTTGAACCCTTGTATTGCAAGGATTGATAGCCTCCAAGACATGTGTAGTTCAATGACACGTCTTTCAAAATTTTTCCACGATATTTTCATAAGATGTACTCCAAAATAATTCAGAGAAACGGCGGCTGTTTTTAGGCGTAGTTGCCCACTTTTTGAGTTCTTGTTATGCAAAATCATGTCAATTTCCATTTTCTTTATCTTGGGTATATGGAATCTTATCTTTGTCTATGATAACGTTGTATCTCCGCCCTTGTAGCACAACTCTACCAGCTTCAATCAATTCCAAAACATTCTCGTCAGTAAGTTCTTGCTTTGTCCAAAGATGTACTTCAATACCCCAATATATAAAGTCTATCAACGCACCCCATTCATTAAACTTGGAAACCAGTTTCTCATGAACTGTATCACTCAGTTCTGGATGCCGAATTTTCGAAATTTCTTTTAATGCGCTAATGTTATTAAATCCCCTCTGTATATATTTCAAATAGAGTCTCCTCATTTTCTCAGAGTAGAAATAATACTTCAGAAAACTCTTACGCCC
>JAHIPN010000369.1 GCA_018894595.1 bacterium | reverse complement strand
GTCGATATTTGCTTTAGCCATTGCCCAGAAGAATGGTCCGATTAAATAGACCAAAAAAATAACCCACCTGAGCGGGTTTAACATTCTGTAAGTTCTTTTTTGAAATAATACCTTGTTGGCTATAAAGGCTACAACGAGAGAAAGAAAAATCCCGGTTATAATTTCGAAGATGCTCCATAGCCCCCATACCTCTCCCTGACTGGCTGTAAGAACTAGATAGGTAAGCATGCTAAGCAAAAAGGTTACAATAAAATCTATCATTATTTCCCCCTTTTAACTTAAATTAACAAAATAAAGTATAACATTTTATCTTATTTAATGTAAATTTTTTTTAAAAAACTCCGAATATATTATTCTATTTCAATATCTTCAATGTATAAATCTTCGCCGGAAATTATATCTATCTCCAAACTATGACATTTTGAGCACTTAAAATTATCTTTTTTAACCTTGAAAACTTCGTTGCACTTTCGACATTTTCCCAACAAGGGAGACCTTATTATCTTCAAAGATGCTTTTTCCGCAATGGTGCCCTGGCTAAAATTATCGAAAGCAAACTCTAAGGCAGATTGGTTTACTCCGGCAAATTCTCCAACTTTTACTCTAATGAGTGTTATCGTATTCGCTTTGCATTCTTTAGCTTTTTCTATGGCAATAGCTAATAAATTTTGAGCAATCGAACCTTCGTGCATGACCTTCTCCCTAATTTAGTCTACCGGTCAATTTAGTCGTTAGTGAATAGTGAATGGTCGTTAGTATATCGTATCGAGTATCGAGTTAAAGAAATAAGATTCAGGCGTAGGGGCACAATGAATTGTGCCCTTCTTTTGTAATTCACAAACAGGCGAAATAAACTAATCCAAAAAGAGGAAGATAATTCTTCCTCTTTTTGGTTTTTATTGGTGCCGGGAGGGGGATTTGAACCCCCACAAGCAAAAGCTCACCAGCCCCTCAAGCTGGCGCGTCTACCTATTCCGCCATCCCGGCAAAATCTTAATATAATTAAATTAGTCGTTAGCATATGATTAGCTATAGCGTATAGGCTAAATCAATAAACTAAAAGCTTAAAGCTAAAAGCGAAAAACCATAATTCAAAATTTAAAACATTTTTATAACCAATAAGGTATCCGGAATTCAGGAGTCAGAAGGAAGTACAATAATTTCATATATAATATAAGTTATTCTGAATACTGGATTCTGTCTTCTGACTTCTATCTTCTTATTTCCTCAAATGGCAGGCTACATAATGCCCTCCATTTATATCAATTAATTCAGGTTCTTCCTGGCTGCAAATTGGTTTAACGTACTTACATCTCGGATGAAAACGACAGCCCTTAGGAGGGTTAAATGGGCTTGGAACATCTCCCTCTAAAACAATTCTTTGTCTCTTTAGAGTAGGATCAGGGATGGGTACAGCTGAAAGGAGTGCTTCCGTATAGGGATGCTGAGGATTATCATATAATTCATAAGTAGAGGTCAGCTCTACAATCTTACCCAAATACATTACTGCAACTCTATCAGAAATGTGTTTTACCACACTCAAATCGTGAGCAATAAATAAATAAGTAAGTTTAAATTTTTCTTGTAAATCTTCTAATAAATTTATTACCTGAGCCTGGATAGAAACATCAAGTGCGGATACGGGTTCATCACAAATTATTAATTTAGGATTCAGGGCCAAAGCTCGGGCTATTCCGATTCTTTGTCTCTGCCCTCCACTAAATTCATGAGGATACCTTCTTATATGTCCTGCATTTAAACCTACGGTTTCTAATAGATCCTTGACTTTTTCCTCTTTTTCCTTTTTATTCTTTGTAATCTTATGAATAACTAATGACTCTCCCACTATGTCATTTACAGTCATTCGAGGATTTAGAGAACCAAAAGGATCCTGAAATATTATTTGAATATTACGCCTTTCTTTCCTGAGTTCCTCTTTACTTAATTTAAAGACATCTTTTCCTTCAAAATCTACTTCTCCGGCAGTGGGTTCTAAAAGTCTTATAATCGTTCTTCCCGCAGTAGTTTTACCACAGCCTGATTCTCCTACCAGACCTAAAGTTTCTCCCTCTTTAATATCAAAACTTATTTCGTCTACCGCCTGGACATATCCTATTATCTTGGATAATATTCCCCCTCTTACCGGAAAATATTTTTTTAATTTTCTTACTTTGAGTAACACGTTATCTTCCAACCACTGTACCTCCAATTTCTTAAGACTTTAAATTATTCGTTAGTTCTTAGTTCTTGGTTATTAGTTTTTAGTTGATAGTTGCAAGATGCAAGGTGCAAGTTTATTTATTTACTT
>JAHIPN010000368.1 GCA_018894595.1 bacterium | reverse complement strand
ATTCACTTCTTAAAAACAAAACAGTGAGGACTACCGACAAAATATCAGCAGCAGGGTAGGCAATCCAGATACCCAAAAGTCCAAATCCAAGAACCCGCGGTAGTATAATAACTAAAGGGATAAATAATAGAACTTGTCTGAGTAAAGCCAGTATCAAGGAAGGAACTGCTTTCCCCAAAGATTGAAATAGGGCAGCACCGACTATCTGTATGCCGATTACGGGTATCACAGAGATAACTATCCTCATTATAGTAGAGCCTTTTTCTATTATTTCTGCGTCCCTGGTGAATACGCTTATAATTGCAAAGGGGAACAGTTCTATTATCAGCCAACCAAAAGTGGCGATGACGGTAGTGGTAATAAGCGATAATTTGAGAGTCTCTTTTACTCGAACAAATTTTTTTGCTCCGTAATTAAATCCAACTATGGGCTGCATCCCTTGTACCACCCCAAATAAAGGCATAAACACAAACATAGTAACCCGGTGAACTATGCCTACAATTATTAAGGCAATATCTCCACCAAAAACTCTCAGAGAGTTATTTACAATGATAGCAACAATACTTCCGGTAACCATTCTGGCGAAAGCGGCAAATCCTACCGTAAATATTTCGGTTATGATATGCATCCTGGGTTTTAAATGATGCAGTTTTACTTTTAATGAACTTTTACCACTATATAAATAAGTTAATACATAGAGAAAAGAAACAAATTTAGAAATAACCGTAGCCAGGGCTGCACCTTTAACTCCCATCTTGAAAACAAATATAAAAATCGGGTCCAGGATTATATTTAATATCGCCCCGATAAGCATGGTGGCCATTGCTACTTTGGCATTACCTTCAGCTCTGATTAAGTTATTAGAAGACATGGCAAAAGAAGAGAAAACACTACCCCAGAGTATTATAGTAATATAGTCTTTAGCATAAGGTAAAATGGTTTCCGTTGAACCAAATAATCTTAACATAGGTTCGGTAAAAATAAGACCAATAGCAGCAATTATTGAACTCAAGACGATTATACATAAAAAGGAATTACCGGCAACGTAATCTGCCTTTTCTATATCTTTTGCCCCCAGACTTCTGGATATGGCTGAAGCTGCCCCAATTCCTATCATCTGAGCAAAAGCCATTATAACCATTTGAATAGGAAAGGCTATGGTTAATCCACCGATGGCTAAAGCCCCCACTCCTCTTCCTACAAAGATAGTATCAACAAGATTATACAATGCGTTTACCATCATGCCGATGGTTGCCGGTACAGATAAATTTACCAATAGTTTACTTATTCTTTCTTCTCCCAATCGGGCAACTAATTTTTTCATGAATTATCTCCTGTTACGATTTTTTCCTTTATCTTCATCAGAGAGTGCGTGATTAAGAATTTCCAGTCCTTTGATTATATCTTTTATTTCCTGTTCGGAAAGTTTTTTTAGCAGTTGAGTGAAATATTTTTCCTTTTTCTGGCGAAAATCATTGCAAAATTTTTGACTTTTTCCGGTTAAAGATATTTTTACCACTCTTCGGTCATCTTTAGTGCGCTCACGTTTTATAATATCTTTTTGTTCGAGTCTATCCAGGATTCCCGATACGGTACTATCAGATAATCCCATTTTCAAACTTAATTCACTTACCTTCTGCTCTCCATGTTTTTCCAGCATCGATATTACTGAAAGCTGGGGAAGGGTGAATCCTGAATTCTGTATAGAATGATGAAATTTGTGTCTCATGGATTTGTTAAAATTTCTGGTAAGATTAATTATTTTTGAAATGCTCTCAAATTTAGATTTAGACATGAATATATTTCCTCCTCTTTGATAAACTTAGATTTATTTTATATAATATAAAAAATTACCTATAATCCAGAGTAAATGAAATAAAAGTCATATTTTTATAAATTATTTGGCATAAAAAATATTATTATACAAATATTTAGGATACGAAATATTATAATAGATGATTTTATTTTTGTCAAACCTGCAGACTTCGTAGAACTCGTATCGAGTATCGCGTTAAGAAAGAAAAAGAAAGTTCCTCTCTTTTGTAGTTGGATTTGCCCTTTTGGGACAGTTCAGGAATTGCTGGATGGCGGGATAACCGAAGAGAAATTTGAGAAGGTTACCGGTTTTAAAGTACCCGAAGATAAATCAATTTTAGTTAGAGATTTTGTAATTGATAAAGGAATAGAATTCGGAGAAATAAAAGATAAGTTTATAGAATAGCAAAACACAAAATAAAATACGGCCAAAGGGAAAATATCTCCAAAGAGATTATTTGCCATTGATATATAGGGGTTTAATCTGGTAGGATATGATTGTAAGGATAAAACAGGCAGCAAGAAGAAGGGGAAGACGATGAAAAAATTATTCTTTTTACTTTTAAGATTAATTTTTCTGGGAATAGCCGCAAGCAGTTTTATTTATACGAGTGTGCTGGTTCAGGCTCAGGAAACCAAACCTATAGATCAGGAAATAACTATTGCCGATCTGGTGATAAAAGAAGACCATGAAGCTTTGAAAGTAGATATGGTATTCCCCGCGGTTCAGGGCATAAAAGATAAGCAGGTAGAAGAAAAGATAAATCAAACCATCCAAAAAGATGTTCTTAATTTTAAAGAAATGTTGCAAACAGAATCGGAAAAATGTTTACAAGGGGCTAAAGAGGAAGGATGGGAGATAAGAAAATATATTGCTACTATCTATTATATAGTACATTATCAAAAGGATGATTTATTGAGTTTTTCGGTCTTCTATTATTCCTATACCCTGGGAGCACACGGACACACTTTGCAGCGTGCCTACAATTTTAACCTGGTGAATGGAGAGGAGATTCTCCTTAGCGATATCTTAAAAGAGAAGAAAGATTATGTAGATATTATCAATCAAGAAATAAAAAGACAGATAAAGTTAAACCCGCAGGAATATTTTAGCGAGTGGTCAGTATTTAAGTCAATAAGTGAAGAACAGCCCTTTTATTTAATTGAGGATGGGATTGTAGTTTATTTTGGATTATATGAGATAGCCCCCTATGCTTCCGGTATAAGATATTTCAAGATTCCCTATTCCCTATTCGGGCACTCTCAAGGATAACTGCCAGAGATAGTGGTTTAACTGAAGAAAACAAAGTCGCCAATTAAATTAAAGGAGAGGTTACGATGAGTATAATGATAAAAACTAAAATAGTATGCACTATTGGGCCAGCGAGTAGTTCTTATGAAAAAATAGAGAAGCTAATTCAAGGGGGCATGGATGTTGCCCGTTTGAATTTTTCTCATGGAAGACATGAAGAACACCGTCAAGTTATTGAAAATATTCGTCAGGCCTCTTTGAAGACAAATAAACCTGTGGCTATCCTTCAAGATTTGGGAGGGCCAAAGATAAGAATTGGAGAGATTGAAAAAGAGCCCATTTTTTTAAAAGAAGGTTCTTCTTTTATTCTTACTAACCGTGAGGTTCCCGGAGACGAACAGGAAGTATCTGTTACCTTTCCTTCTTTACCTCAGAAAGTGAAGAGAGGTGATTGCATCTTTTTGGCTGACGGAACCTTAGAGCTTAAAGTGAAAGAGCTTACTTCTACAGACATTATTTGTTGGATAGTGAGGGGTGGGAAACTAAGCTCTCATAAAGGGGTAAACATCCCGAACATATCTATGGATATTCCATCTTTAACTGAAAAAGATTATCAGGATATTCTCTTTGGAATAAAAAATAGAGTTGATTTTATCGGT
>JAHIPN010000041.1 GCA_018894595.1 bacterium | reverse complement strand
ACTTTAAGAATAGTAAAAATAATGGCTTTATCATCACCGGTTCCCCTAATAGTCAGTTGATAACCCTGAGGTTGAGTGATAATCTGTGGAAATTAAAACTCAATAAAGATGGTAAATTGATTCCTGTAGATTATGAATATCCAAAAGATTATAATATTAAAGAGTTTAAAAAGATTAGCGTAATAATAAGTATTGTTTTAAAAAATTACAGTTATTTAATTAAAAGTTAGGAGGTGGAGGATCTATGCACCAAAGAACCATCCCCTGTCAGTATTTTGCTCCGCAGAAAATAGAGAAGGCACTGGAGATTTTATCCCGATATGGGAGAGAAATAAAAATAATTGCCGGAGGAACCGACCTGTTAGTTCAATATTATGACCGGCTTTATGAGATAAGCCATTGGTTAGATTTAAAAAATATTAAAGAATTAAAAGATATTAGAATCAATAAAAATCAAATAGAAATTGGAGCGATGGTTACCCACACCCAATTAGAAATATCCGAAGATATCAAAAAGTACTTTCCAATCTTAAGTCAGGCAGCTGCCGATATCGGTTCTCCCCAGATAAGAAATCGCGGAACCGTTGGAGGGAATATTGTGAATGCCTCTCCGGCCGGTGATCTCTTAGCCCCTCTAATGGCTTACGACGCTCAATTCAGGTTACTCTCTATACAAGGAGAAAAGGTAGTGCCAGCGGAAGAATTTTTTATCGGCCCCAAAAAAACTATCTTAGAACCAGCTCAATTATTAACCCGGATAATTATTCCCCTGCCCTCTGAAAGGACTTACGGGAGCTGGATTAAAATCGGCAAGAGAAAAGCCTTAATTGTTGCTACCATTACTCTGGCTTTAGTAGTAGAAATGGCTGAAGACAATAAAACCGTTAAAGATGTAAGAACCTGCCTTGGCTCTGTTGCCCCGACTCCCATTGAAATTAAAGAAGTGAAAAAGAAGATGGCGGGAAAAAATTTTAATCAATTGGATTTTGCCGAATTAGGCCAGATAGTAGAAGATAAGATTTCACCTATTGATGATGTCAGAGGAACCAGAGAATATCGTAAAGATGTGGCTAAAAAGATAATGATTAAGGCCTTAGAAGAGATAGATTCAGCATGTGGGGGTTGTATAAATGAGTAAGTTAAAAATAGAACTAACTATTAATGGTAAAAAAAGAAAAGTGGAGACCACTGTCTCAACCCGTTTGCTGGATTTAATAAGAGATGACCTGCATCTAACCGGGACCAAGGAAGGATGTGGAAAAGGTGAGTGCGGGGCTTGTACTGTAATTATGAATGGTGAACTGATAGCTTCCTGTTTAATTTTAGCACCTCAGGCTGATGGAGCAGCTATCACCACCATTGAAGGCATAGGAGATGATAAATGTCTGGATCCAGTTCAAGAAGCTTTTATAGAGACCGGGGCAGTTCAGTGCGGATTCTGTACTCCGGGAATGATTTTGGCTGCCAAAAAACTGTTGGAAGAAAATCCCTATCCCGATGAAGAAGAGATTAAGCGGGGTATCTCCGGAAATCTCTGCCGTTGCACCGGTTATCAAAAGATTATTGATGCTATTAAATTAGCAGCAAATAGATTATCGAACAGAGATAACGGAAGGGGTGAAAAAGATGCCTAAAAGATATGTAGGAAAAAATATTTACAAAGTAGACGCCCAAGATAAAGTAACAGGCAAAGCTATATATCCTGACGATATTTATTTTGATGATATGCTGTATTTAAAAATCAAGAGAGCCACTCATCCTCATGCCTATTTACGCCGAATAGATATAAGTAAAGCACAAAAATTACCGGGAGTAGTTAAGATTATTACTGCTGCCGATATTTCTAAAGTGAAAAATTTTGGTTTAATTATAAAAGACCAACCGGTTCTGGTGGGGATCGGCCAGAAAATGCGTTATATGGGAGATGCCCTGGCCATTGTTATTGCGGAAAGTAAGGAAACCGCATCTCAGGCAATTGGATTAATTAAGGTGGAAGTAGATAAATTAGAAGTAATATCTGATCCCTTGCGGGCTATGGAAAAAGATGCCCCGCTTATTCACAAAGACGGTAATATCCTGGCTACCCATTATTTAGAAAAAGGAGATATAGAAAAAGGTTTTACAGAAGCGGACGTAATTGTAGAGAATGAATACAAAACAAGCTTTTTAGACCAGGTTCCTCTTCAAGTAGAGGCTGGGATCGGGGTTTTTGATCCTGAGACTGAGATTATAAAACTCTGGGTGGCTTCCCAATGGCTTCATGATACCCAAGCTGATGTAGCACAGTCTTTAGGCCTGCCTAAAGAAAAGGTGAGGATTATTCAGACGGTTATTGGTGGTGCCTTTGGGAAAAAAGAGGATATCTCTGTTCATATTCACCTAGCCCTAGCAGCCATGGAAACTAAAAGACCGGTAAAATTAACTTATACCAGAGAGGAATCGATGATTGCTCAATCCAAGCGACATCCTTTTATTATTAGAATGAAAACCGGTGTTACTAATAAAGGCTATTTAACTGCTTGCCAAGTAGAAGTAATCGGTGATACCGGAGCTTATGCCTCCAGTGGACTGGCAGTAGTGCATAAAGGCATGTATCATTGTACCGGGCCCTATAATGTAGATAATGTAAGCGGGGTTGCTTACACTGTTTATACCAATAATACTTATTGCGGGGCTATGCGCGGTTTCGGTACTACTCAGATGGCATTTGCTTATGAGTCACAAACGGATATCCTATCCCGCAAATTGGGAATTGATCCGATTCAATTCCGTTTACAGAATGCTTATAACCTTGGTTCTTCTACACCCAATAGTCAGATATTAACTCATAGCGTGGGGGTAAAAGAGACCATTAAAGAAGCAGCAGTTATGGCTGACTGGAAGGAGGGAAGACAATGAAGAAACGTGGTAGAGGAATAGCTACTATTATGTTCGGTTTTGGTTATGGAGAAGGATTTCCTGATCATTCCATTGCTTCAGCAGAAATTGAAGAGCGAGGCAAGATTTTAATTAGAACTGCCGCTGCTGATGTGGGTCAAGGTATTTTAACTACCATTACCCAAATTGCTGCCGAGGTTTTAAAGGTGAAACCAGAAACAATCCATATTATTCCCGGTGATACTCATTTGACTAAAAATTCTGGCTCTTCTTCCGCAACTCGTCAGACCTTTTTTACTGGCAGTGCAGTTAAAGAAGCTTCAGAAGGGTTATTAAGCAATATTTATCATTATGCCAGTATTGAGTTTAGAAGTAATCATGTCGAATTAGGAATAAAAGATGGTTATATTTTTAGAAAAGATAATCCGAATAATAAATTAAGTTATTGGGAATTAGCCAAAAAAGTTAAAGCAAGCGGAAACAGTTTAAAGGCAGAAGCATCTTTCTTCCCTCATACTGATAAACCTGATCCTAAAACCGGACAAGGCGAAAAAATATATGTGGCTTATACCTTTGTTACCCAGATTATTGATATAGAAGTTGATACAGATACCGGAATTGTGGAGGTATTAAAGGTTTATACCTCAGCCGATATTGGTAAAGCAATAAATCCTAAAAATGTAGAGGGACAGATAGAAGGAGGAACGGTTCAGGGAATAGGCATGGCTCTAATGGAAGAACAGATTATCAAAGAAGGAATCACTTTAAACCCAGATTTAACCAGTTATTTAATCCCCACTTCTATGGATACCCCCCGCTTTACTACTCAGCTGGTAGAGAATGAAGATTCAGAAGGTCCTTTTGGAGCAAAAGGGATTGGGGAGCCAGCTACTATTGCTGCTGCCCCGGCTATTGCCAATGCTATTTATGATGCCATAGGAGTAAGGATTTATCATCTTCCCATTACTCCGGAAAAAATACTAAAAGCTTTAAAAGAAAAAGAGAAATAAGAACAAATAACAACTAGCCCCTATTTATTTTTATAGGTGAAAAATGCAAAAGGGCAAATGCAAAAGGGGGTCAGATCTTGAAATATCACATTTTTCATCAATACTTGCTTGTTGTTAAAAAAATGTGATATTTCAAGACCTGACCCCAAAACGCACCATTTTTGGCTGACGGAACCTTAGAGCTTAAAGTGAAAGAGCTTACTTCTACAGACATTATCTGTTGGATAGTGAGGGGTGGGAAACTAAGCTCTCATAAAGGGGTAAACATCCCGAACATATCTATGGATATTCCATCTTTAACTGAAAAAGATTATCAGGATATTCTCTTTGGAATAAAAAATAGAGTTGATTTTATCGGT
>JAHIPN010000367.1 GCA_018894595.1 bacterium | reverse complement strand
GAATGCCTTAATGGCTTCTTTTGTTTTATTTAACTCAAGGAGTGCATCACCTTTTCTCTTCCATGGCATTACATTCTTCGGATTAAGCTTGATAGCCTTGTCGAATGCCTTGATGGCTTCTTTTGTTTTATTTAACTCAAGGAGTGCAATTCCTTTTCCTATCCATGGATATGCATTTTTCGGATTAAGTTTGATAGCCTTGTCGAATGCAAATAGAGCATAATTAAGTATATGTAACTCACCAAAACGTATTCCCATATTGTTTAAAATGTCCTCATTAGAGACTAAGTTAATAATATTGGAAAAAGCTTTATTATCTGATTTGTTTCCACTTGATTGTGCAATCGCGATTCCAAAATTAATGACAGCTTCACCAAAAAGCCATTCATTGGACATATTGGCTTTCTGTAGAGTAAGCTCTTTCCAATATTTTATTAAAGATGGTGTTTCTCGTGCCAAGTAACTTAGAATGAGAAAGTTAGCAAATTTATCCCGACACCTTTCCGCTAAGGCAATAAACTCTCTTAAAAGAACAGGATTTAACAGTCTTCGCACATTGAAGAAGAAAAGGATGGATTGACAAACTTTTTCAGAGCCTGTTTCGAAAAAGTGTCCTAACAAGCTTGTGCATGTACTCTCTATAGCGCCGGTTGTCCTTTGTTCCTCGATTATTTTCTTTGATTCATCATTAAGATGAATACCAGCAATTGCTTCATCACTTTCATCTTTTTGTGAAAATCGATAAAAACCGCTTTCAATTTTTCCATTTTCTATCATTTCCTCTACAAAGTTCATTTCCTTATGTTCAAAGTTTGCTATTATATTGTTCGCAATTTCTTTGAAAATTCCATGGAACTTATAAACCAGGCAGTAAACATTATGTTCCCATGGTTCGAGAGACCGATAAATTTTATCATACCTGAAAGAAGTCCTCTTAAGATTGTTTTCAACAATACTAATAACCTCATCATCTACTGTTCTTATTTCTTTTCCTTGTAGTGCCATATATATCTGACTAAATGAATCTGATTCGATTTCACCTTCTTTAAGAATCAGTTTCCAAAATTTTGATATCTCCTTTTCATCTGAAAAAAATTCCTCAAATTTTGGCTTAAATTTTTCTATATCAGCCCCTCTAAGTAAGCCTGGTAAGTTATGAATCTCAAAATTTTCTTCAATAAATTTTCTCCATGTTTCAGTGAATTGAAATTCTTCCCATGACCTACCGGCTCCCCACACAACATGATGATTATTTCTAAGCGATTGTATAAGTTTCTTCAATGGCTTAGGGTCAGGCATGTTTGAAGGTATGTGTTCCATCGTGTCAAATATGCAAATGAAATTTTCATCTTCCACATAATGGTATTTTTTTAGATAATCGAGTAATTCTTCATAGGTGGGAACTTTCTTGTCGATCCGGATTACATAAGATCGGATACCATTATTATTTTTAAATACATTCCATGACGCACTATTTAAAAGTGTTGATTTTCCCGTGTTTGCAGGAGATAACAAGTAATATGATTTTGTATATTCTTTAGAAGCAAGATCTAAAAACTTTTCAGTTTTACTGGTATGTACAAAACATCTTTGAATTTCAAAATAACTTGTTAATGGCCCAACTTTTAATTTTTTCTTCTTCTGATCTGGACTTTCCCATCCAACATCTTCCCGTATCGACCAACCTAAAGGCTCTTCCTTCTCTTTAAACCTGAAGATACGATCAGGATCATCTGCCGTCTTCTCTTCATTAATGAAAAGGAAACCCGTAAACGTTATTCTTTTAGCTTCGGGGAAGCCAGGAGATGAAGGATTGATTTCAGCAGCCACAGAATCTATTTCGGATTTTATGTCTTTTTTAACTTGATGTAGAATTGAAACCATATCACTTCCATGAATCCTGCCATCAGCTGATTCGGAACGGGAGAATTTCATTTCTATTTCCATTAAGCCTCTTTTGTCCTTGTCCATGTTGGGAATTATGCTGTTTATCGGAAAATGTTTTTCCCAAAAGATTTTATTCAAGTATGGCATGGATTCTTTATTTCTTTCATAAATAAAAAATGGAGCCCTTGAATTATCAAGCTCTATGCCATCCGCAATTCTGAAAATCGCACACAAAAAACGGCAGAAAACCTTATTTTCAATTCCATCTCGGTCGAAGGATTCTTCAACCTCTTCGATTTTTTCATCTTGCCTGTGGTATTTAATAATGTCGCAAATCACTGATTTGTCTTTGTTTGTAAATTTGAATTCGCCAGGAAGTTCTTCATTTTCTAGATATTTTGGGGCAAAATGATTTTTAAAGTAATTTACACTGGTGATATGATGGTATTTTCGAGCTGTTAGGATATCGTAATTATCCGGATATTCAATCATACCAATATCATGTAGCCAAACCGCCGATAGGATGTAAAAAAGTTCATAAGGATTAAGGGCAGCATTGATAAGAAGATAGTTTAGTTTTGTGAGAACATTCTTGCAATGCTGATATCCGTGCAATGTATAGTAATCAACAATTGATCCCCACGGATTAAGATCCTTTTTTAATTCATAATCCTTAAGAATGATGCTCATACCTTTTTTTATTTTCTGATATATTCCAAATATATCTGGTTTTTTATCTCTTAATCGTTTCTCTAATGTTGTTAGTTCCATTTTCTTGCCTCCCTTTTTTATTAAATGACGAATTATAATTAAATTAGGAACACACTATTTTTTCTATGGTTTAGCTTCCCCTTTTAAGAGGTCTTTCTTTAGGACGTCTATCTTTAATAATGCCTAAAGCCTCAACCATCCGGTTAAGAACTCCTCATATACTATAGGTTTTCCGCCAAAAGTTACAGAATTATTGACCTGGCACAACCGTCCCTCTGAGATTCCCGAAAGAAGTTGTGTTAAACTTTAACTCCTTTTTTAACTTTAATTTATCATTTAAGTTTCATAAAAAATGCAGCTGGAAACTTATCTTGAAAAGATTTTCTCTTCAACTGTGTTACTCCTATTTCAATTGCACCAGCTATGGCAAAAGCGGCTGGAAAGAAATATCCAGAGCCAGATACTATTTGTTCTCCGACAGCTAGCAATTCGGCACCTAACCATTTCAACAAATCAAGATCTATTTGCTTCCATTCTACTTCTGCTCTCCTGATTTCAGATACTAGTTCATCAGCTAAATTCTTAGCGTTAATCTCGCTAAATGATTCCGCAGTACATGCAGACTTCCACACTTTTCGAAGAAATACTCTAAGATGCTCTAATCGTTTTTCCTTTCTTAAAATGAGGGCATGCTCCAGATTTAAATTATTTAAGTATTTAAATTCTAAATTTTGAAAAGCTTTTGCAAGAGGGGACCATTCTCTGCTTTCAATATTTTGGCTTTCTCTATCTATTTCAATTTCTTTCCATCTTGAATATATATCTGTCACTAAGTAAGAACCTGTAAGATTGGCGGTTAATTTAGCAATGTCATAACTTGCACCGCTAGAAAATGAGATTAACTGGCGTGTATTCTTTCCAGGTTTAAATGTCTCTAAGAAATCTGGATCTTTTCCTCTTTCTTCCTCAATAAAAGCAATAAATTCTTCTAAAGTTAACCCATGTTTTCCCAAGTCTGCGTCTTTAAATACCTTCTTTAAATATTCATTAGGTGCTGGTAAAATTAATTGTTTAAATATCTCTTTTTCCCTTTGTCTGGTACTTAATTCAGATACAGATTTTTCTAATATTTTACGCAATTCTTCATTCTCTTCAAACTTTTTATATTGTTTTTTTAAGGAATTCCAATTAAGCCTACGGTCAAAATCGTTGGGAGTTCGTATAATTTCCACTATTCCTGCATCTATCCAAGGAGCCAGTAAAAACCAAAAGTTAACATTCTTGAGCGTTTCTTTGCGATACTGTTCTGGAGCTAAAATTGGATTGTATTTTTCTCTCACACTATATGGATACACAAATGGATCAACAACAATTATTTTGTTTGCATATATCGAATGCCGTATTAACCCTTTAAATATATACTCACGCCGATAATCTCCAACATATAAACCAGAAACATCTGAGCGAGCACCTTGAAGTACGCTATGTATATCTGTATTTGGAGGCCAGATATCTATTAAAGCTTCGTGAATTTTCTTGACTGCTTCAGGAGTGAATGCTGCTCTTAGTTCCTGTAATGATGATGGAATAACTGAATCAAGCTGAAGTGCCTCAGCAATTTTATTAATGAAAAGTAAGTTTCGGCCACGGATTGAAAAATAGGGCGTTCTGTCTTTCCCTTCTTTTATTATTTGATTCCAGTCAACTTTTCCCTCGCAACAATATTTATATTTTTTCCCGCTTTCACATGGGCATAAATCATTCCTTTTTATATTATATCTTTCTTTCATATTTCCTTTTTAATTAACCTAAATAGGCTAAAACTTTTCCCCTCTTTAATTCAAATACGAAGTTGTGCCACTTATAACTCGTCACTGTAATTTCATTCTGGAATTTCATCCCAAAAAGACAACAAAGCATCTCTGTAATTTTGCAAAGTCATCTCATTTAAGTTTAAGGTTTCCTCTAATAAAGTAGTCTTATATATTTTCATATAATCTATATTGTCTTCTTGTTTAAACAGTGCCGGTTTAATTTTTCGCAACCTTTTTGCCGAATCACCATCACCGTGTTTTATAACATTACATAATAGACACAATTCATCTATTTGAGGCCAACAAGAGAAACTTTCTATATCGACATTATGGAGTTTGAATTTTTTCTTTATCTCTGACAGGTTTGTACAGAACGTTTCAAACTGAATATTACAGACGTGAGACATTTCGCGAAATAGAAATAATCTTGATTGCTGTTCCCATAGCTGATAGAGAGTTGCATGCCATGTTGCTGTTAACCTATATTTCCCCAATTTAAGATACGAATAATGCTCTATACCTATTTCCAGGGCTTCTTCTGCAATCGATGAAGGATCGATAAAATCATCAGAGGTTGGTCGGCTCATAAAATTATCGTAAAAATCATTTGCACATTTATCTGCATCACTCTCAATATCTTTAAAAACCGGCAATAGTTTTTGAAAATAAATTTCAACATAGGTCGAAATTTCTGATTTTAAATATCTTCTCGTTGTTTCTGGTAAATGTAATTGACTTTTCATCTGTTTATTGTTTCCCCCTTGTTGAGCAGCACAATTTTAAAAATTTGGACAACAGGTCCCTTTTTATTATTTTATGAGTCGATTGTTAAAAATAAAAAGAGTAATATAAATTAATTTTCTGAATATTCTTTCTGAAATGTTTTAAATAATTTTTTTATTTTAGTAAAACTTTTTTCTTGCTTAAAGAGATTAATATCAAAGGTTAGACAACGCTCAATATCTTTTTTAGAGAAATAATTCTTACGGATTAATATTTCCCTAATTTGGTCTCCATCATCTAACCATTCCCTATCATTGTTATCCCAATTATTTTTTAAAAAATCTTTAAAAGTATTTTTTATAATACATTTTATATTTTCTTGAATTTTATTAATACATCCTAAAACTTCATCAATTTTTTCATCAAGAGAATCCTGGCTATTAAAAAATATGTTTCCATTTGAATGTGCTATATCGTTACGATCTTTTACCAGTCTGGTAAATTCACCAATTTTATCGTTCTCACACCCGACTAATTTAAAAAATCTGAAAATGTTACTTTCGTTTATTTCACTAAAAGTAAAGGGAGAGGATGCATTCATCATATTTTTTTCACACTTTTTATCAAATCCAATTAATGCTTTAGCAAAATCTTTTTCTCGATTAATTTTTATCTTCCATATTGAAAAATACGCAAAACTCATGAAAAGCATATGGTAACCAATAAACGCAAACTGATATTTCTCTTTTTCATAATTTGCATAAAATGCATCCCATAAAAAATTAATATATTCCTCCTCTTGAGTGGTTTTATATAAATAAGGTAGATGATTTAATATTTTAAAGGAATCTTCGTTCATTATCCACCCCACACTTCTGCGATTTTATCTTTAATTTTATTTTCAAAAATTGTAATTAATTCTTTGTTGGAATCAATAGTTTTTTGTTCATTTTCTATTCTAGTAACAATTTGTTGTTGGACTTTTAATGGAGGAAAAGGAATCTTGTATCTAGTTGCATAATCTTTGGTTAATCGTTGCAATCCACCCGTTCCAGTCATATGATTTTTCCCCGATTCAATAAAATTTAAGGACGATATAAAATAATATATCCATTCTGGTAAAATAATTTTTTTAGGCCTATAAACAAAATATTCGCTAGAACCAAAACCAATGCCATTCTTTAGGTTTCTTGCAATTCCTGATTTCCCATTTTCAAAACAAGGTGTCACTCTGGCAAGCAAAACATCATTTTCTCTAAAGTAGGTATACCCTTGATAAACTTCGGCTTTGCTTTTTGTTTGTTTTGTACTAAAAAGCATTGTATATTCATTCAAGTCTGCCATAGGAACAAATGAAACTTCCAAATCATCAGCAAGATTCCTTACTTCAGATTTTTTAGGATTAAATTCACAAACATCTCCTATCCCAATCATTTCCCATTCTGAATCGATTTTAAAAGTTGGTTTGTAATTTTCTACAACCTGTTTTGCACCATCGATTATTTTTTGATAGTTGTCTAATTCAGCAACAATTTGTTCTTGTATTTCAAGTGGAGGAAATGGTATTTTAATTTTTTGGACATTTTTAATTGAGACAAATTTAAAAGATGTCTTTCCTCCCAATCTTTCCAACTCAGGTTTAAACGTTGAAGCTAGCCAAAAAATATAATCAGGTAATATTTTTTTCTGATATTCATTCTTTATAACTAAACCGTTGAACTGTTGATTAGTAGTTAATTGGATTTTTGAAATAGCATACTCTCCAATTGATGCTGTGCAACATAACAAAACAGCATCCTTTTGCAATAATTTAATACTTGTTTCATAAAGAGCTTTTTTAGTTATTTTTTTCTCAGTTTTATAAATTATATGACCTTGTTTTCTAATATCTTCTATAGTAAACCAAGGAATGGTTCCATTATCCCAGTACTCATTATTACTTTTTGAAGGAGTTGACCCATTATATATATCACAAAATTCTCCAAGTTCTACAAAATCCCATTTACCATTATAAACAATCGCTTCTTTGTACCTATCGCCACTTAAATTATATTCCCCACTCTCTGCAATCTTTTCTTTTTTTACGACATTAGCAAGTTTTGCTTCGTTTAAATTAAATTCAATTTCTTTGTTTTCAATAACACTCTGTTTATATTTATTAATAATTTCCAATGCCAGCGGTAAGTCATTTTCTTTGACCTCTCTTCGCTGAGCACCTAAGCCAAACCCGTCATTATTTACTTTTACAAATAAGATTTTATCGATTTTTTTGGCAAAATTTTTATTTAAGAATAGTATGGAAGTTTTTACGCCGGAATAAGGATTAAAGACCCCGGAGGGTAAAGAAACCACCGCATAAAGTGCATTTTCGATTAACATTTTTCGAAGTTTTTTATAAGCAATACCTGACTGAAAAATAATTCCTTCCGGCACAATCACACCGCCCCTACCGTTTGGATTTAAATGTTCGGCAATATAATCAACAAACAGAACTTCTGAACGGTTTGCCTGTATACTGAATCTTTTATGAGGCTTAATCCCACCCTTTGGGGACATAAACGGGGGATTAGCCAAAATAACATCAGAAACCTCATTCCATCTTTCTTCCGAAGATAAGGTATCGTATTCGTAAATTTTTGGAGCTGAGAATTTATGCAGATACATATTTACCAAAGATAATCGAACCATATCCGGAGAAATATCATAACCGGAAAAATTACTGATTAATCTCGTTTTTTCATCGGACGTTAGAGTAGATCTATTATCTTTTTTGTTTTTATTGAGAATATGATTATATGAAGAAATTAAAAATCCTGCTGTTCCACATGCAGGATCAAGGACAGTTTCATTTTTACAAGGATCAACCACTTTTACCATAAAATCAATAATATGTCTCGGAGTCCTAAATTGACCCGCATCACCCTGTGAACCCATAATGGAAAGTAGATACTCAAAAGCATCTCCTAATTTTTCACTGTGATCGTATTCGAAATCTCCTATCACTTTTAAAAACATTTTCAAGGTTTCCGGATCACGATAGGGCAAATAAGCATTTTTAAAGATATTCCTGAATAATTGAGGGATATTAGGGTTATGATTCATTTGCTGGATAGCTTCTCCGTATAAACCGACAAGTTCATATCCGCTCACATGGGGGTCAAAGATTTTGCTCCAGGAATATTTTTCATATTCACCGGTAAAAAATTTTGTTTTACCCCCTAACTCTTCAGATTGCTTGTCCATATCATCCATAAATTTGTAAATCAGAGCAATGGTAATCTGTTCCACTTGTGATTTGGGATCCGGTAATTTTCCCACCAGAATATCTCTTGCTGTATCAATTCTTCTTTTAGTAACGGTATCCAACATATTTTATCTCCTTTATGCTGCAAAAGTATTTAGAGGAACATAATCTCTGATATATTCAACAACCGGGTCTTTCCAGCCATCTAATTCTTTTAAATCTTTTATATTAAATCTTGGATTAGTAGCAAGGCTTGCGAATTCTTTAGAATCAATAATTTTTCTTAATCCTGTATCTAAAATGTAGGCTTTTATAAATTCCCTTATAATATAGATGAATTTATTTTCTGGATGGTATATAGAAATAAATTTATCAACTTCTTCTTCCAGAAGTTCATCTTTGGTTTTAAATTTCTTTATCTTGCCAAATAT
>JAHIPN010000366.1 GCA_018894595.1 bacterium | reverse complement strand
TAGCCCCCATTGAGGTACCGGTAATTAAATCAATGGGAATATTTTCCTTTTCTAAAACTTTTAATACTCCTATGTGGGCGAGGCCTCGGGCTCCACCCCCTCCTAAAGCTAATCCTACTTTTAATTTTTCTTTTGCCACTATTTTTAGCTCCAATCCATATCTACTAAGCCATTTGATTCCTCGTGATAAAATCGCTAAGCATATCGATTATTAATAAAGCTTTTTTAATCAATTAAAAATCAACCTCTCGTGATTTTTTTCTTTCCTGCATTTTCTTGGTAAATTTCCCTAAGTCTATAATATATCTTTCTACAGTCCCTTCCCCTATCTTCTCCTTCTCATCAAAAGCATTTACTTGAAATGTTAATCGATTTTGAAAAATATCAATTAAGGTCGCATCGGCAGTAACAGTCATACCCAAAGGAGTAGCAGCTAAATGGGTAATCGATATTTTGGTAGCTACTGAAATGTAACCTTCCGGAAGATTTTTTTTCACCGCATTTATGGCAGCTAAATCCATTAAAGAAACTAACATGGGAGTGGCAAAGGCAGGTGGCATAGGTTTGGCAAATCTCTCCGCTGAATTTTCCTTATTCACCGTTGTTTGAGCTATTCCTTTTAACCCTTTTTCAAGATTAAATTCTATCATAATTATCCTCTCCTTTCTAATTATATTGTATCTTGATTCGTTAGTTAGTTACTTAGTTAGCTGGTTAATTGGTTAAATAGGTTTCAAGTTGCGAGTTTCGAGTTACAAGTCAGACCAGTTGATTAAACTAAAAAGTTAAAGCTAAAAGCGAAAAACCATAATTCAAAACTCTTAACTTTTTCTCCCAGTACTAAATTTTAAATTAAGTTTACTCTAATATTACTTATCAGGCCGAAGAACTATTTTAATAGAATTTTTTTTCCTTGCTAGCCTGAAACCTTCTTTCCAGTTACTTAAGGGTAGCACGTTACTAACCAATTCTTTTAAATTTACCTTCCCCTCATTTACCAGATTTATTGCCTTGTCCCAGGAAGAGGGTTTCTGAGTACGAGAACCAATAATACTCAACTCTTTGTCAAACAAAATTTGGTCAAATCTAAGTTTAATCGGTTGGCTAACAATTCCTTCTTGAATATACCTACCTCCTTTCCTTATGAGATTTAATCCATATTCCACTGCTTCAATAGAACCTGAACATTCAAAAACCACATCTACGCCATACCCTAATGTTAATTTCGACAAATAGTCCTTAATATCCTTCTTTTTTATGTTAAAAATTTGATTAATACCAAATTTTTTTGCTGTAGATAATCTTTTTTCATCGCCTTCAATCCCACAAATAATTACTTTTGCTCCTAAAGATTTAGCAATTTGGGCCGTTAACAACCCAAGAGGTCCCGGTCCTAATACCAAAACTGTTTCATGGGGTAATAAATTGGCTTGTTCTATTACTGCATGAGCAGCACAAGATAATGGTTCAAAAAGAGAAGCGGAATTAAAATCAATATGAGGAGGAATTTGGTGGATGCTTTCTTTCCTTATCACAAAATATTCAGCAAAAGCCCCGTTAACAGCGGATCCCAACCCTTTACGATAAATACATAAATTATATTCTTTATTTTGACAATACTTGCATTTCCCACAAATATAAGCCGTGGTCTCGGTAGTAACTCTATCACCTATTTTTATTCCTCGTACTTCTTCCCCTACCTCTACCACAATTCCAGCAGTTTCGTGTCCTAATACCACAGGAGGTTTTAGGGCTGAATAACCATAAAGATCGGTTCCGCAGATTCCCGTAGCCTCCACTTTAACTTTTACTTCATTCGATTGAGGAACAGGTTCGGGAATTTCTCTCAATTCTATATCATTTTCACCTTTTCCATATTTAACTAGAGCTTTCATTTCTTCCTGTCCTTTTCCTTTTAATTGATTATCAACAATAATTTACTATTACGCGTAGAAACGATAACGACGAAAAAATATTAATGGCAATACTCTTTGTTTTAGAATAATTTAAAGTTTAAAATTTCTTTGTATTATTTGGTGTAGAGGGCGGATTTATCCGCCCCGAAACGGGTTCGATAAATCGAACCCCTACTTTCTGTTTGCAAATAATTTTTTTCTTCTTCCTTCCTCGCGCAATACGCGATACGCAATACGAATTTGGCTTCTTTCTTCTGTTCTCTTAACTAGCTAACTAACTAACCGGGTAACCACGTAACTAATTAACGATATACGAAATACGACATACGATATACCTCTTTTAAGGTATCACCGCTATTTTAATGCCTTTATGAGCCAGCATCATCTCTATTATAGTAGATATTTCGCTAAGAGGAAGCTCGTCAGTAATCAGCGAATCGATATCAATCGCCTTATTACAAATTAAATTTAAAGCTCTTTTGACATGTCCGGGTGTATGATGAAAAACTCCCTTTATGTTAATTTGGGAATAGTGAATTAAACTGGTATCAATAGAAACTTTCGTTCCTCTTTTACATCCCCCAAAGAGATTTACTGTTCCTCCCTTTCTTACCATCGAAATAGTCTGTTCCCAAACCTCTGGTAACCCGACTGCTTCAATGGCTACATCTGCTCCTCTATTATCTTCAGTAAATTTTTTCACTTCTTCAACAGGATCCTGCACTTTAGCAATATTTATTGCCTTATAGGCCCCCAACTTCATGGCTAATTTTAATCTCTCCTCAAGTGTATCAGTTATAATAACTCTTGCCCCTTTTAATTTAGCTACTTGTAAAAACATTAAACCTATGGGACCTGCACCGTTTATAACCACTGTATCGCCTAAATTAATTTTTGATTCTTCAACTCCGTGAACTACGCAAGAGAGAGGTTCTAATAATGCTGCTTCTTTATAGCTTACTGTTTTAGGAAATAGTAATAAATTTTGCGAGACAATTATCCCTGGAATTTTTATATATTCTGCAAAAGCGCCACTTAACTGAATAAATAAACTATCACACAAACTATGTTCACCGTTTTTACAGTAAAAACAGGAATTGCAAGGGGCGGAATTAGCGGCTACTACTCTCATTCCCGGTTTAAAATTTTTAATCTTACTGCCTACTTCTACTATATCACCGGCAAACTCATGTCCAAAAACAAAAGGCGGATTAAATAAGTGATGCCCTCTTAAGTATGTTTTACGATCTGTCCCACAGGTAAGTGCTGCCCTCACTTTTACCAAAACTTCGTCAGGACCAATATCAGGAATATTAATTTTTTCTAATCTTACCTGACGAGGTGCATAAAATACAGCTGCTTTCATAGTTTTGTTTTTTAAATTTAAATTTTTATTTTCTATATTTTTTGAAATTATAAGTCTCCTCTCGTCCTTCGTAAACTTTAATGGCTAAAAATAATGTTAATTAAATTATTAAATCCTAAATCTTATGTGACTTGGTAATTAAAATATTCCTCTTTAAAATTATATTTATGGTATAGGTATAGATAAATATTTGAATGGGCTCTGCCACTATTCGCGGGGGTATTAACACTTTCCAAGGAAGTCCGAATAAAATGTTTAAAAAATACGGTATCAAAATAATAGAAGTTATCACTTGCCCCATGGTAATAGCTATACCCAAATCAAAAATATTAGGTTCATCTTTTTTCATTAAAACCAAGATAGTCGCTGGAATTATTCCAGCCAAAGCAGAAGTTAGGGTAAAGTGTGGCATATAAACCCCTATAGGATTGACGAAATATCCTAACAAGTCAGAAAATGCTCCTATCAACCCTCCGGCCAATGGACCAAATATAATACCTCCTAAGATTATAGGTAATTTCCCCAGACCGATTCTGATTCCCTCTACTCCTCCAATAGCAATACGCAAACTGGCTATCCGGGTTAAAATTATACTTAAAGCAATTAAAAGACCCATAGTGGTAATCTTATGGGACGATATTTTCATTTAATCTTTCCCTCCTTGATATAGCATTATATAATAGATATAGTTTTATATCTGCTACATCAAGAAGAGTCTTTGCAAAAGGTATTTTCGATGTAGCAGCGAACGCGATAACCTACCGCAAGACTAAAGAATTTCCCAACAGAAACCCTTAATCCTTTCGTTTAGAGACAACGTCCCATTCTCTAACACTTAACGCAGGCTACCTACTCTTGCTAATTATTTAGTTTATTAAAAACAAAATCACCTACCCATCTTCTCTTTATTTTAAAGAATATATTATGGCCCATATCTTTTGTGGGCACGATGCATCGTGCCCCTACGAGGTTGCAATCATTATAAGTTATTGAATCTTTATATTATCCTACTACCTCTTTAAATACTCTTAAGAAATTTTCTCCCAGTATTTTCTTGATATCCTTTTCTTTATAACCTCGATCAAGTAACTCCTTAGTGATATTGAGAATTTTATCAACTCCCTCTAAGCCCAAAGGAAGAGCACCCGTACCGTCAAAATCAGAACCTAATCCTACACAATCTATTCCCGCTTTTTCTACCAAATAATTAATGTGTGTTACCACATCTTCTACGGTAGTTTTTCTTTTTTCTTGAGTTAAGAAATTAGGTACAAAGGTTATCCCTATTGCTCCGCCCTTATCGGCTATAGCTTTAATTTGTTCATCTTTTAAATTTCGAAGATGGGGACATAAAGCATAACAATTAGAATGAGAAGCAACAATAGGAGTCTTACTTTTTTTAATCACATCCCAAAAACCAGTCTCTGAAAGGTGAGACACATCGATTAACATCCCTAATTTATTCATCTCATCTATAACTTTTATACCAAACTCGGTTAAACCACTGCCGGTTCGGGATTCACCAATTCCGTCCGCGATCTGATTTCTTTGATTCCAGGTGAGAGTTAAGAGCCTGACTCCTAATCTATACAATACTCTCAATACTCCTAAATCACCCTCTAAAGCCTCTCCCCCTTCAATAGAAAGGATAGCAGCAATCTTCCCTGCTCTATTTACTTCCTTTATCTGATTATAATTAAAAACCAGTGATATATCATCCTGATTTTTCTCTATTTCTCTATAAAAACAATCAATTAGCTGCAAGGTTCTTTTTAATGACCTATCCGGTTTATAAATGTCTTCTATAAAAACAGCAAAAAACTGGACATCAATCCCTCCCTCTTTCATTCTGGGGATATCCAGGTGACCGGTGGTTGATTTTTTCTCTAAGGTTCTTTTATGGTTCATAACCTCTAAAATAGTATCACAATGCCCATCAAATACTATCACCTTCTGGTGTATCTGTTTTGCTTTGATTAAATGCGTATTAGCCTCCACCAAATTTACTTTCACCTACTTTCATGATATATAAATTAATTATTACTCAGTAAATTTATTTTTTCAATAAAAACCATAAAATAATCAAACCTGCTAAAGTTAATACAAAGATAATGATATTGCTTTTAGTCTTTGTTCTCATCCTAATTTTCTTAATTTCTGATATAGGGGCTTTCCGATCAATTTCAGCAGCCCTTTTAAAATACTTTACCGCTTCATTAATTCTTTTTGTTCTTTTGCAGGCTAAACCCAAATTACTGTGAGCAGCGGAATAATCAGGATTTAATTCTAAGGCTTTTTTATATAACTCAATTGACTTTTCATATTCTTTTTCTTCTAAGTAAATATTTCCCAAATTATTATAAGGTTCGGGATATTTTAGGTCTAATGCTAAGGCTCTTTCAAGATACGATTTTGCTTTAACAAAATCTCTTAAGCTGGCATAACACACTCCTAATTTGTTGTAACATCTGGGATCATCCGGCCATTTTTCTAAAACCGTTTCAAACTCTTTAATGGCTTGATTGAAATTCCCTTTTTTTAAATAACTTTCCGCTCTTTCAAAATTAATTTTATATTCTTCCTTTTCCATAAACTCATTCTCCAAAATAAATTCATTCTCCTACCCTTGCTCTATCCCATAATTGGGCGCCTCTTTGGTAATAATTATGTCATGGGGATGACTCTCTCTTAAACCAGCAGAGGTAATCTGAACAAATTTAGTTTTTCCCTGTAATTCTTTAATGTTTTTTACTCCACAATAACC